>JAIXVE010000006.1 GCA_027483175.1 Verrucomicrobiaceae bacterium
AGAGTGAGGCGGGGTCGCCGGAGCTGCTTTCGCGTTTTTCGATGCGGAAGCCGCCGGTGACCCAGCGGGGTGCGGTGACGAGGTCGCGGGTGATGGAGTAGACGTCGGCGTAGCCGGCGCGAGCGGCGGTGGCGGCCTTGTGGATGCGGAGATTGAGGGCGTCGAGGGCGGCGGTGACGCGGGAGGTTTTGATTGGGTCGTAGGGGTGGGCGTTGTTTTTGCTGGGGGTGCCGCCGAGGTGGGGGACCCCGCAGACGACGAGGGGGATGGTGGGGTGGCGGGAGCGGACGTATTGGATGACGGATTCGATGTCGGAGGCGACGGAGTCGATCCATGGGGCGGCGGGTTTTCCGTTGTAGAGGTCTTCGTATTTGGTGCGGACGTCATTGCCGCCGAGCCAGATGACGACGCGCGCGGCATCGGAGC
This sequence comes from Verrucomicrobiaceae bacterium, assembly GCA_027483175.1. Classification (GTDB taxonomy): domain Bacteria; phylum Verrucomicrobiota; class Verrucomicrobiia; order Verrucomicrobiales; family V1-33; genus V1-33. The sequence goes on from JAIXVE010000006.1 coordinate 427, forward strand.
GGAGCTGGGCGTCGAGCGTGTCGGAGGAGGTGCTTGGGGAGGAGAGGTTGCTGGCCCAATCGGAGGCGAAGGAGCCTGGGATGGACCAGTTGAGGGCGTGGCCGGTGATGCGCCAGTCAGAGAAGGTGCTGAAGCTGCCCATGTCGAAGACCTCGTTGCGGCGGTCGTCGAGGATTTCGCACCAGTTGCGGATGTGGGAGGCGGCTGGTGAGCCGCCGATGCCGAGGAAGGTGACCTGGTATTCTTTGGAGAGACTGTCGCCGAGGACGATGAGTTGGCCGGCGTGGGAGGGTGCGGCGGAGAGGAGGGTGGTGGCGAGGGTGGTGGCGAGGAGGAGGCGGGAGGCGGGCACGGGATGGGCGATGGGGTGGCTGATGGAGAATGGGTGAGCCGGGCTGTATGGTCGGGCAAAAATTTTCCGGTGACTTGTTACTTTCTGCTGGACTGGGAGGGGGAGCTCTAGTAGTTGGTGGGGTGTATCGGTGTCCCTTGGTGGCTGCCATTCGAATTTTCAACCCAACCCAAATCCTAAATGAACCAATCCAGACTCACAATGAGCTTCGCTGGAGTTGCTGCGATGGTGGCGCTTTCTCTTGGTGCCCCTGCCAGCGCGGTGGCTGCCGACTGTGGCGGTGAGGCCATGAAAGTGGCGAAGGCGATCGGAGCCAATCCTGAGAGCACGCTGAAGGTGGTTGCTGAGCTTGTTTCGGCGTCGCCGAAGTGCTCGTGCGAGATTGTGAAGGCAGCGATTTCTGCTTCGAAGGCGGACAAGGACATGGTGGTTCAGATTGTGACGACGGCTGCGGATGCTGCACCTGAAGAGGTGGCGAGCATCATCAACTGTGCGGTGCAGAGTTCCCCTGAGTCCGCGAGCCTGATTGCTACGAAGTACGGCAGTGTGACTGCTGGTGCTGGCAAGGGCGTGGTGCCGACTGGCAAAGAGCCTGTGGCGACTGGCAAGGGCAAGGTTCCGGTGGAGCCAGTGAAGGAAGAGGATTTCACGTGGGACTTCGGTCTGATGCAGCCTGGAGTGGGTGGGATTTACCTGATCACGCCTGGTGGTGGGGTTGGGTATGCGCCTGGCCAGCCTCGTCCTGGGGACAAGGATGGTGACAGCATTCCTGATGCATACGATCCGAACCCGAACAAGCCGAACAACCCGAATGAGAACACGGGTGGCAACAAGCCGACGAAGCCGGTTAAGCCGCCAGGGCCGATTTCCTGATTTTCTCTGCGGGCTAAACCTGTAGAATGCGCGACAGCCTCTCCTGATGAAGGGAGAGGCTGTTTTGCTTTTGGGAAGGAGGGTGGAAAATAGTAAATGGTAAATAGTGAATAGTAAAAGGTATGAAGGGGAGAAGTATGAAGTTATTAGTTGTTAGTTAGAAGTGAGAAGGGTGGAGGGGGTGATGAAGGGGTGGTGGAATGGTGGGGTTTACATGAGTTCGTGGGCGAGGATGCTCATGGTGTAGATGGCGGCGGTTTCTGTGCGGAGGATGATGGGGCCGAGGCTGAGAGGGAGGAAGCCTTGGGAGCGAGCGAGGCCGTATTCTGCAGGGGTGAAGTCGCCTTCTGGGCCGATGAGGACGAGGGCGTGGCGGATGGGGGTGGGGGAGGTGGCTGCGGAGTCGGAGAGGATGGATTTGAGGCGGCGGGCGTCTGGGTCGATGGCGGCGATGAGTTTGAGGTCTGCGTGTGGGGAGGAGGCGATGAATTGGTCCATGGAGACGGGGGTATGGACGGTGGGGAGCCAGTTTTGGCCGCATTGTTTGCAGGCTTCGATGGTGGTGCGCTGCCATTTGTCGCGGCGGTCGGCGCGTTCGGAGGCGTCGAGGCGGACGATGGTGCGTTCGCTGATGAGTGGGATGATTTCTGCGGCTCCGAGTTCGGTGGCTTTCTGGAGGATGAGTTCCATGTTTTTGCCTTTGGGGATGGCCTGGGCGAGGGTGATGCGTGCGGGCAGGGCCGGGGAGCGGTGGGAATGGATGGTGCGGAGGATGGTTTCGCGTTTGGAGGCGTTGGTGATTTCGGCGGTCCATTCGGTGCCCTCGCCGTTGAAGACGATGACGCGGGTACCTTCGCGGAGGCGGAGGACCTCGTGAGCGTGGTGGCATTCGGCTTCGTCGAGGCGGATTTCTTCGGGGTCGCAATTGGCGGGGTGGACGTAGAAGCGGGGGAGGCTCATGGGAGAGGGAGACGGTGCGGGTTGATCAGTGGGAAGGGTTGGAAAGCCATGTGGTGCCGAGGGGCGGGAGCTTGGCTGGGAGGTTGGGGAGGGGGAATTCGCGGGTGATGCGGCCGTCGCTGGAGAGGTGGACGATGGAGGCGGCGTGGAGGTGGCCGGAGAGGTGGGTGCCTTGGGAAGGGGCGAGGGAGAGCGACCAGTTGGTGGTGGGGAAGTTGTCGGGGAGGAGGAAGCCGAGTTCGACGGGTTGGCCGTTTGCAGAGCCGAGGGGGCCTTTGCTGATGTGAGGGCCGTTGTGGTGGAGACGAGCGAAGGCTTCCCAGACGTTGTTGCGTGGGTGCTGGGGTGCGGGGGAGGATCGGAAGAGGAGCGGCTGCCAGAGGTGAGGGTGGCTTGGCGTGCCGGCGGCGATGCGGAGGGTTGAGCGGTCGGTGCAGTGCAGCGACAGTCGGAGCATGGTGCGTGGAGGTTTGGGGGGCGCGGGCTGGACGGTGGCGACGTATTGGGACCATGGCCAGCGGTTGATGGCGTGATCTCTGAAGAGGACCCATGCCATGCCGCGGTCGCCCCATGAGCGGCCCCATGGGTTGACGGCGAGGAAGGCTCCTTGTTCGCGATCTGCGAGGGTGATGAGGCCATCGCCGGTGATGTCGATGTTGGAGGTGATTTGGCCGTCGCCATTGCAGTCGCGGCCGATGGATAGGTCGAAGCCTGCGTAGACCATAGCGTGGCCGGGTCCTGACGAGCCCCATGAGGAGACGATGGCGCGGCAGGTGGAAGGGTGGCCTGCGGGGAAGGGGAGGATTTTTGCGCCCTGGATGGGGAATTCGGTGGCGAGAGGGTGCTGGTCGGCGAGGAGATGGAGGGCTTTATTGAGTGAGGGAGTGTCTGAGATGGGGAGGACCTGCCATGAGCGGGCGCGGTTGAGGAGGGCGCGGCGGTATTTGTGGAAGCCGCTCATGAGGGTTGGTGAGGGGCTGGGGAGGTCGGATTCGAGGGGGACGCCGGAGTCGGCGGCGAGGATCCAGCCGTCGATGAGGTGTGAGCGCCTTGAGGGGGAGTCGGCGAGGAGGAGGTAGGCGTGTGAGGGGGAGAGGCGGAGGTCTGGGGAGCTGGCGGAGGTGTCGCGGGATCTGGCGATTTCAGCGCCGAGGGTGTAATAGAGGCCTGCGTGCTGGGCGCAGGAGAAGCTTTCCTGGCGGACGATGGGAGGGAACCATGGGCGGGTGGTGAGGTTGACGCGCTGGGGGAGGTTCCGGCTGATGGAGGCGGAGGTGGAGCTGCGGCAGCTGGAGAGGGAGGGGGTGCAGGCCAGCCCGATGGACAGGGCGAGGGCCGTCAGGGACTTCATGGGGGGATGGAGAGCACGGGATCGTGGGGCTGTCCAATGTGCGGGGGAAGATAAGGAAGATTGATTTAGGCCTCGTCCGGCCGTTCCGTGCGCGCGTATAAGAGTAGCCATTTGCTGATCCATGCCTGCCCATCGCCCTTCCCGAGTTTCAGGTACAGTCTTGCCGCCGGAGGCGGGACGATCCGAGGCGTTGTTGTTATTGCTGCGGGATCTTGCGGTACTGACGGATACGGAGTTTGACCATGTGCGGGTGAAGCAGTCGCTGGAGAATGCGGCTGGGGGTGAGCGGGAGCCGATGGAGATGCTGGTGGATGCTGGGGCGCGGAGCGGGTTGAGTGTGGAGCCGGTGAGGCTGACGGTGGCGGATGCGGTGTGGCAGGCGCGGCATGATTTACCGTTAGTGGCGTGGAGTCCGGTGCAGAGCCGGTGGGTGGTGGTGACTGGGGCGTCGTGGTTTCGGGTGAGACTGGCGGGGAATGGGAATGCGGGGGACCGGATGGTGGTGCGGCGGCGGGAGCTGGCGGAGATTCTGGGGTGCGGGGGGACGGATGAGGTGGTGGAGTTTGGGATGGTGCATGCGGAGCGGCCGGCGGAGCCTGCGAGCGGGAGGGACCGGGTGCATTACGGGACGGGAGAGAGCGATGGCGGGCATGGGCACGGTGGGCATGGAGGTCATGAGGAGGTGGCGCCGTGGCGTCGGTTTTTCGGGTTATTGAGGGCGGAGGTGCCTGACATCAGTTCGATTGTGATATACAGTCTGGTGACTGGGATTCTGTATCTGGCTGCGCCGTTAGCGGTGAATGCGCTGGTGAGTAACTTATCGTTTGGCGGGCAGGGGCAGCTGATTCAGGCGGTGGTGGCGCTGGCGATTGCGTTGCTGGTGTGTCTGGCGATCGGGGCGACGGTGAGGGGGTTGCAGTATTATCTGAGTGATGTGATTCAGCGGCGGTTGTTTGTGCGGCTGACGGCGGATTTGTCGTATCGGCTGCCGCGGGTGGAGGTGAAGAGTTATGACGGGATGCATGCGCCGGAGCTGATGAATCGGTTTCTGGATATTGTGACGGTGCAGAAGACGACGGCGTTTCTGCTGCTGGACGGGATCAATGTGGTGTTGAGTGCGTTGATTGGGATGGTGGTGCTGGCGTTTTATCATCCGTTTCTGCTGGCGTTTGATGCGTGCATTGTGGTTGGGGTGGTGATCATCACGGTTGGGTTTGGACGGAATGCGGTGAAGACGAGCATTGTGGAGAGCCGAGCGAAGTATGCGGTGGTGCACTGGCTTGAGGAGCTGGCGAGGTATCCTGCGGTTTTCAAAGGGCCTGGTGGGTATGCGCTGGCGTCGGAGCGTGCGGATCAGCTGGCGCTGGACTATCTGCATGCGCGGAGGAGTCATTTTCGGATCCTGATCCGGCAGATTGGGGGATTTCTGATGCTGGAGGTGGTGGCGTCGACGGCGTTGCTGGTGATTGGGGGATGGCTGGTGCTGCAGATGGAGCTGACGCTGGGGCAGCTGGTGGCGAGCGAGCTGATTGTGGGGGCGCTGGTGGCGTCGATGGGGAAGCTAGGGAAGCAGTTTGAGGCGTGGTATGATGCGATGGCGGCGATGGACAAGCTGGGGCATCTGGTGGATTTGAGGGTGGAGCGGGATGACGGGGAGGTGCCGGCTGGGAATCCGGGGGCGGCGGAGGTGAAGGTGGAGGGCGTGTCTTATGCGTATCTGGAGGGGAGGCCGGTGCTGGGAGAGCTAGGGTTCCGGCTGGCGGCGGGGGATCGAGCGGCGGTGGTGGGGCCGCATGGGAGCGGGTCGAGTACGGTATTGTCGCTGCTGGCGGGGTTGAGGCAGCCGGACAGCGGGACGATCCGGATTGACGATGTGGATTTGAGGTCGTGGCATCTGGAGAGCCTGCGATCTGGTGTGGCGTTGGTGAGGAGCGGGGAGATTCTGGAGGGAACGATTGCGGACAATGTGCGGCTGGGGAGGCCTGAGGTGAGGGCGGATGAGATACGGGCGGCGATGGCGAAGGTGGGGTTACTGGAGGAGGTGCTGGCGTTGCCGCAGGGGATGAACACGATGCTGGTGACTGGTGGGCGGCCGCTTTCGACGGCGCAGTGTGTGAGGTTGCTGGTGGCGAGGGCGATGGTGTCGCGGCCGCGGCTGCTGCTGCTGGACGAGGTGCTGGACGGGTTGGGGGTGGATGATCTGGATGGGCTGGCACCGGAGTTGTTTGATCCTGGGTGTCCGTGGACGCTGCTGGTGGCGACGCGTGATCCTGCGGTGGTGGGGTTGTGCAGCAAAGTGATCCGGCTGGCGGCACCGACGGCGATGAACCTGAAAGCACACTGAAACGATGTCATCTGCGCATACTGAAACTGGGGGATGGTCATTGCTGGACCGGAAGGCGAATCTGCCAGCGATGGCGATGGCGGGGACGGTGAGGAGTTGCCGGATCCTTGGTAGGGTTTTGTCGATGTTGTTTCCAGTGGTGGTGCTGGGGCTGGTGTTTCTGCCGTGGCAGCAGAATGTGGGAGGGGTTGGGAAGGTGATTGCGTATGATCCGCTGGATCGGCGGTTGAATGTGGAGAGCCAGGTGTCTGGGACGGTGAAGGCGATGCACGTGGTGGAAGGGCAGAGCGTGAAGCAGGGGGATGTGATTTGTGAGATTCAGGATAACAATCCTGACCTGCTGGCGAATCTGGCGTTGCAGCGGCGTGCGGTGGAGGCGCGGCTGGCGGCTGCGAGGGGACGGATTGAGGATCTTGAGACGCAGGGGGCGAGTCAGCAGCTGGCGATGCAGCAGGCGCTGGATGCGGCGAGGCAGCGGGTGGCGGCGGAGAAGGCGGCGGGTGGGGCGGCGACGCTGAATTTTGAGCGGAGCACGAAGCTGGTGAAGCGCGGGGTGCTTTCGAGCCGGCAGTTTGAGTTGGACCGGCGGGATCATGAGGCAGCGGAGGCGAATGTGAAGAATGCGGAGGCGACGCTGGGGCGGACGGAGGCGGATTTTCAGGCGGTGATCGCGGGGATCCGGGCGCAGCGAGGGACGGCGGATGCGGAGTTGGCGGCAGCGGAGCGAGAGCTGACGGCGATGGACAATCAGATTGCGCAGAATGAGCGGCAGGTGGTGACGGCGGCGAGGGGTGGTGTGGTGTTGAGTGTGGGGGCGACGGCGGGGACGTATTTGAGGCCTGGGTCGTCGGTGTGTGTGATTATTCCTGAGACGGACAGTCGGCTGGCGGAGGTGTGGCTGGATGGGAATGACATGCCGCTGGTGCAGCCTGGGCGGAAGGTGCGGCTGCAGTTTGAGGGGTGGCCGGCGATTCAGTTTGTGGGGTGGCCGAGTGTGGCGGTGGGGACGTTTGGGGGGCGGGTGATGTGGGTGGATCCGAATGTGAGTGACAGTGGGAAGGTGAGGATAGTGGTGGAGCCGGAGCCGGATGTGATTGAGCGGGACGGGGTGGCGGTGACGGAGACGTGGCCTGCGAACCGGTGGTTGCGGCAGGGGGTGCGGGTGAACGGGTGGGTGCTGCTGGAGCAGGTGCCGTTGTGGAAGGAAGCGTGGCGGCGGATCAACGGATTTCCGCCGGTGGTGGCGGACGGGGAGTCGGACAAATTCAAAAAATCCTGAGTATTGGGCCCATGCATGCATCTGACTTGTGGAATGTGAGGAGAGTGCTGCCGGTGGGGATGGTGCTGCTGCTGGGCGGTGTGGCGGTGGGAGCGCCTGGGAAGAGTGGGGGGGGGAAGGCGAAGGGAGGGGCGGTGGTGGTGAAGGAAGGGAAGGGTAAGAAGGGTGAGGAGGCAGCGAAGGCTGGGCCGGTGGTGAAGGCTGGGGAGAAGCGGGTGGCGGAGCGGAAAGTGGCTCCGCTGCTGCTGGATGAAGTGCTGGCGGCGGTGATGAAGCGGTATCCGCCGTGGCTGGCGGCATTGATCGAGCAGGATATTGCGACGGGGCGGTTGCGGCAGACGCTGGGTGCGTTTGATCCGTCGGTTTCGGCGAAGCTAGGGTTGCAGCGTGGGTATTACGGTGCGGAGAGTGGGGGGGTGATGGTGGATCAGGCGTTGCCGTTCTGGGGCGGGAGTGTGTATGGGGGGTATCGGTTGAGTGGCGGATTGCTGCCGAATTACAGTAAGGAGAGGACGCAGGAGGATGGGGAATTGATCGCGGGGGCGAGGCTGAATCTGCTGAGGGACGGGTCGATTGACCGGCGGCGTGCGAGTGTGCAGCAGGCGAGGATTGACGTGGAGCTGGCGGATCCGTTTATTCTGCGGCAGTATCTGGATTTTGTGAGGGCGGCGGCGCGGGCGTACTGGAACTGGGTGGCGTCTGGGATGCGGCTGCGGATCAGTGAGGAGATTCTGCGGGTGGCGGAGGAGCGGGACGGGTTGCTGGCGGAGCAGATTGCGGAGGGGTTGGTGGCTCCGATTGTGAGGACGGACAATCGTCAGCTGGTGTTGAGCCGGTCGATTGAGGTGGTGCGGGCGCAGCGGCGGCTGGAGGCGGCGGCGATTGAGCTGTCGTTGTTTCTGAGGAATGAGGAGGATGTGCCTGTGGTGGCGAGTCGGGAGCGGGTGCCGGATGGGTTTCCTGCGGCGGTGGCACCTGACGAGAAGCGGACGACGGTGGATCTGCTGAATGCGTCGGTGCGGCGGCCGGAGTTGCGGCGGATTCAGCTGACGATGGACAAGCTGGTGGTGGATGAGCGGCTGGCGCGGAACAATCTGCTGCCGAATCTGGATATTGGGGTGAGTGCGGCGCGGGAGTTCGGGGATTCGCCGTACAAGGACATTGACCGGACCGAGTTGCAGGCTGGGATTGAGTTGAAGGTGCCGTTGGGGCGGAATGAGGCGAAGGGGCGGCTGGAGACGATCAATGCGCAGATGGAGCGGCTGAAGCGGGAGGCGCAGTTTGCGAGGGATCGGATTACGGCGGAGGTGAGGGATGCGTCGTCGGCGCTGGAGGCGGCGTGGTCATTGATCGGGCAGAACCGGACCAATGTGGAGCTGGCGTCGGAGTTGGAGAAGGCGGAGTGGTATCGGTTTGAGGAGGGTGCGTCGGATATGCTGGCGGTGCAGTTGCGGGAGCAGCGGACGTTTGAGGCGCGGCTGTCGGAGGTGGAGTCGGTGGCGGATTATTTCCGAGCGGTGGCGGAGTACCGAGCGTCGGTGGCTGCGGATGCGCCGACGGCGGTTGGGAAGTGAGAAGTGGGAAGTTGGGAGTGGGAAGTGGGAAGGAAGAGGAGAGAGAGGGGAGAGGAGGAAAGAAGAAAGGGCGGCCGGGAGACCCGACCGCCCTTTTGAAAGGAGCGAGATGGACTGGAGATCCGGGTGGGATCAGGCAGTGAGGACCTCGTCGACGTTGACGCGGCGGCCTTCGCGGTCGAAGCGGACGGTACCTGCGATGACGGCGAAGATGGTGTAGTCGCGGCCGAGGCCGACGCCTTTACCGGGAGTCCACTTGGTGCCGCGCTGGCGGATGATGATGTTGCCGGCGATGACCTGCTGGCCGCCGTATTTTTTGACACCGAGGCGTTTGCTGCGGCTGTCGCGACCGTTTTTGACGGAACCTTGACCTTTCTTGTGAGCCATATCAGTAGGGAAGTTGGAGGGGGCTGGGGGATCCTTGGGATCAGACGTTGACGGACTCGATTTGGAGGCGAGTCATGGCGCGGCGGTGGCCTTTGGTGCGATGGTAGCCTTTGCGGCGCTTGTATTTGAAGTTGGTGACCTTGTCGGCGCGGAACTGTTCGAGGACAGTGGCTTTGACGGAAGCGCCGCCGACGAGAGGGTCACCGATGCGGAAGCTGCCTTCGTCGCCGTAGAAGAGGACGTCGCCGAGGGAGACGGTGGCGCCGACTTCTGCGTCGAGTTTTTCGACTTCGATTTTGTCGCCTGAGGAGACACGGTACTGTTTACCGCCGGTTTTGATGATTGCGAAAGCCATAAGCCAGTCTGGGTGATGAAAAGGATGCCGTCGAAAAGAATGCCGAGCCGGGAATGGGCCGGGCGGAAGGGTGGCGACCCTTCCACAAGAGGTGATGGGCCGCAAGTGGTTTTTGAGATGTTCGGCGAGTACGGGTTGGGATCAGGATTCTGAGGAGCTGATGCCGTTGAGGAACCATGCGGTGGCGGCGGGGTTTCCGGCGAGTTTGCGGGTGGCGAGGGACTGCATGATGGCGAGGCAGTGGCGTGCGACGTCGCGGGCGGGAGCGGAGGCGTCGATGACGTGGCCGGTTTCGGGGAACTGGCGGGCGAGGTCGAGGAAGATGGCGCGGGCTTTGTCGAGGGCGGATGGGTCTTCGAAGGCGTTGGGGATGTCGCCGCGGCGGCGGATGCGTTCGAGGCCGGTGGCGACGGGGAGGTCGAGGAGGAGGACGGCGTCTGGGCGCGGGGCGAAGGATTCGTGATCGGCGATGAGGGTGGTGGGGTCAGCGCCCCGTGCGCCTTGATAGGCAGCGGAGCTCCAGTAGTAGCGGTCGACGATGACGATCCAGCCGGCGTCGAGGGCAGGCTGGATGGTGCCGCGGACGTGCATGGCGCGGTCGAGGCGGAAGAGGCGGAGTTCTTCGTCGAGGGTGAGGCGGCCGGCCTGGGCGGAGCGGCGGAGTTCGGTGCCCCATTTGAGGCTGGTGGGTTCTTTGGAGAGCGTGCAGGCGATGGCGCGTTCGCCGCAGTACTGGGCGAGGAGGGCGGCGGTGGAGGTTTTGCCGGCGCCGTCGATGCCTTCGACGGCGAGGAGGAGGCCACCTGGGATGAGGGCTTTCATGGTTGGAGAGTGGGGGAGAGAGATGGGCGAGGGAAGGTGGATGGGAAAGAAAAAAGGCGGCACCCGAGGGGGTGCCGCCTGAGAGAAGAGCGGGGTTGCAGATCAGCGCTTGCTGAACTGGAAGCGCTTACGGGCACCTGGCTGGCCGTATTTCTTCCGTTCCTTGGCGCGGGCGTCACGGGTGAGGTGGCGGCCTTCTTTGAGCTGGATGCGGAAGCCGGCGTCGACCTTGAGGAGGGCGCGGGCGATGGCGAGGCGGACGGCACCGGCCTGGCCGTTGAGGCCGCCGCCGACGGCGGAGACGATGATGTCGTATTTGTTGGCGTTGCCTGTCACCTGGAGGGGTGCGAGGACAGCGTTGCGCATCGTTTCGGTCGTGAAGTAGTCTTCGAACGAGCGATCGTTGATGGTGATGTGGCCTTCACCGGCGGTGAGGCGGGCGCGGGCGCTCGCCGTTTTGCGGCGGCCTGTGGCGGCGTAAACTGTTTCTGCCATGGGATGGATGAGGCTGAAGGGTTGAGCGAGGGTGGCTTAGAACTGGTGCACGATGGGCTGTTGGGCCTCGTGGTTGTGTTTTTCGCCGCGATAGACGCGCAATTTGGTATAGATGCGACGGCCGAGGCGGTTGTGAGGGATCATGCCGCGGACGGCGAGGAGGACGATTTGTTCCGGGCGGCGAGCGCGGAGGGAACGAGGGGAGTCGACGTGGTGACCGCCGACGTAACCGGAGAAGCGGTGGTAGACCTTATTGAGTTCCTTTTTACCGGTGAGGACGACCTTGTCTGCATTGATGATGACGACGTGGTCGCCATTATCGATGTGCGGGGTGTAGGTCACTTTATTTTTGCCGCGGAGGATATTGGCGGCTTCGACGGCGACGTCGCCGAGGACGCGATCTTTGGCATCGATGAGATACCATTTGCGCTGAATTTCCTCAGCTTTTGCGGAGACGGTTTTCATTTGTCGTTGAAAATCAATGGGGTCCAGAAATTGCCCGGGGGCGGGGAGGCGGAGAGTAGCTTAAGAGAGCGAACTGTCAAACAACAATTGCGAGTTGGTGGACGGGGGCCGGGAGCAGGTTGGGGGTGGAATGAGGTGGAAGTGGTTGAGGATGAGGGGGTGGGCGGGGTGGCGGGTATTTTTGAAAAAGTGCTGCACCTTCGTAAGCCGGATTCTGTCCCCCGCTGGTGAACCGGCGGATCGACGGTCATTCCTCTGAAGGCTGCCTTGCGGCGGCCGACCCCGGTGGTGAGTCGGGTGCGACGAACGCGGGAGATATCCGCCGACGGCGACTCTTGAACCCCCCTACTGGACGCCACCATCCTCGCCGCCGCCAAAGCCGCCCGCTGCCGGCGACTACTCAGCGGCGCCCTCAATCACGACCAGGCCTGCGATGGCGTAGTGGTGGGGAATCCGTGGATTAAGCTAGCAGAGCGGAATTGACGGCGATCCTCGAGTGATGTATAAAACGCATCATGACTCGCACTCAGATTCAGTTTCCTGAGCCCCTCTACCAGCGGCTCAAAGAGATCGCCGAGCGGCAGGATTGGTCGCTCTCTGAGGTCATGCGCAAGGCGGCGGAGCACTTCGTCACCCGCTTCCCGGAGCAGCCCGCGCCCAAGAAAGTCTGGCGTTTTCCGACCCTCGACTGTGGCGGCGACTTCCTCACCGATCCAGCCAGCGTGCGCCCCGAAGCGGAGGCCATCCAGGAGCGCAGCGCGTCATGATCCTCTCAGCCGATACCAACCTCTTCCTCTACGCGGCCAATCCTGATTCGCCGTACCACGAAGCCGCCCGCCGCTTTTTCGAGGAGGAGATCGTCGGCGAGCGCTTTCTGCTCTGCGGTCTCGTGTTGGTCGAGCTTTACATGCAGCTCCGCAATCCCGCCGTCTTCAAGAAGCCCAAGACCGCCAAAGAAGCCACGGCCTTTTGCGACGCCCTGCGCACGAATCCCACCTGGGAGTTCGGCGACTACGAACCTGAAGTCGGCAAACCTCTCTGGAACTGGGCCGCCAAGAGCACCACCGGCTTCCGCCACATCATCGACGCCCGCCTCGCCTTCACTCTTAGGCATCACGGCGTCACTCACTTTGCCACCTCCAACGCCAAGCACTTCGAGGGCTTTGGGTTTGAGCAGGTGTGGAACGGACTGCGTGATTCCACCTAAATAACAAGAATGAAGTTCATCGACCTATTTGCTGGGCTCGGCGGGTTCCATGTTGGGCTGACCAGCCTGGGGCACGAGTGCGTGTTCGCCCCTTCCTGAAATGAGCGAGGTGAAGAACCGTTTTGCTGGTCTTGGCTCTAAGGGGCATGTTCAGATTGGCGACATGCACCGGCACCACTTGTTGGAAGGTCGGTATTTCGATGGCCTCCAAGGTCACTTTCTCGGCAAGCTGGTTGTCTATGGCGACCCGGCTGTTGTTCGGGTGGGACTTCATTCCGCCGATGGCGTTGGGGGTGTACTGAAGGGCTTTGGCCGAATCCGCTATTGGGAGGGTGTCTGCCACTGGCGA
>JAIXVE010000185.1 GCA_027483175.1 Verrucomicrobiaceae bacterium
CCTCCTAACACCCAGTCCAGCCACCGGTGCTGCGGATCATACAGAAAATGATGCTCCGGCCTGCTCAGCTCACTGTACAGCGACTTGTACTTCAGCGTGCTGTCCAGAAACGCCCGGCACGGATTCATCCCACTGTGCTGCCGGCTGAAAATCGTCTCCGTCAGCATCCTCAGGGTCTGCGCATTCCCCTCGAACCCGCCATACCCCCGCATCAGACGGTGCAGGCTCCGCTCCCCAGCATGCCCGAACGGAGGATGCCCCAGATCATGCGCCAGACACGCCGCCTCCACCAGATCAGGATCAATGAAATAATCCGCACCTAGCAAATCACTCGTGCGCCGCAGCTTCGCACAGATGCTCCGCCCGATCTGCGACACCTCGATCGAATGCGTCAGCCGCGTCCGGTAGAAATCATACTCCCCTGACAGAAAAACCTGCGTCTTGCTCTGCAGCCGCCGGAACGCCGACGTGTGAATGATCCGGTCCCGGTTGATCTCGAACACCGTCCGGTACTCGCCCTCGCGCATCCCCTGCGACGGATCCAGCAGCTCCTCGTCAAACGCGTTGTAAAATCGGTTCTCCATGACGCTTCAGCGCGGCGGGGCAGGGGAGGGCGGGGCAGGGGACTCCACCGGCGGCAGCGCCTTCAGCGGCGCTGACATCTCCCCGAGATCCCGCGGCGGCAGCGGCGGCAGCGGATACTTCGGCACCGCCTGCTCCGGCGCATCAGGCCCCAGAGCCTCCCGCCGCAGAATGTCTCCACCATCATCCGTCTCCAGCACCGCATCAAACCGCGTGTCCCCATCCCGGTCCTCTAACGTCCGCCACAGCACCCCGTCCCGGAACACCTTCCGCATCCGCACCGGTCCAGACCCATCCGGCCGCAGATCCGTGTAAAACGGATACCCCTCAGGATCAAACGTCGTCCGCTCATCCCATTTCCCGTTCCCATCAATGTCACGGTCACGGTACGCCAATCGCTCCCCCTGCCAGATCCAGCGCACATCCATCGTCCCGTCAAAATTCCGGTCCTCCTGCCACGACACCAGCCGCCCCCCGGGCGTGTACTCCCTAACCGCATCCGCAATGCTGTCCCCGTTCAGATCCTCGTCAATGCTGTACGTCTCCGGCCCTTCCTCCTCCACCGGCGCCCGCTGCTTCTTCCCCAGAAACTGATTCCCCGCATACAGCAGAAACGTCGCCGCCCCGATGATCGCGATCCCAATCATCAGAATCGAACCCCGCTGCTTCTCCGCCACCGGCACCCGACGCATCAATCGCCCACCGGATCCCGATCCCCGCGCCCCCGGCGTCCGCACCAGCATCCCGCCGCCACGCTGCCCACCCGGCGCTTCGCTCGGCGGCATCTTCATGATCAATCGCGCCGCTGCCGACGCATCCTCCGGCCGCACCAGCAGCGCACACCCGCGCAGCACCCGCTCTCCTGTGTGCGCATCCGGAGCCCAGAATTCCTGTATCGACGCCTCCACCCCATGATCTCCTAGCAAACTCAGCGCCCGTTCCGCATCGTCACGCCGCGCATACGTCCGGATCATCCGCGTCAGTCCACCGGCAGCCGGCAGGGCAGGGGAGGGAGGTTCAGGTGTCGCCATGGCCGTCATTCATTATTGACCCAGCGCCGCCCGCAACGCCGCCATCCGCTCCCCGTGCGCCGCGTCATCCAGCACAGGCACCAGCCCAACCTCAGGAACCTCCGGCAAATCCAGCCACGACCGGCAACCACCATACTTCGCCTGATCCGGAAACTCCCACGCCTCCTCCAGCCGCCACACCCGCAGCAGCGCCACACTGATCCCCGCCTGCTCCGTGTAATCAAACCGCTCCCGGATCGCCTCCTCCGTCCAGTAATGCCACGGCCGCAACGCTTCCACACGCTCCCATTCCGTCAGCTGCGCCTTCTCCACCACCTCCGCAAACAACGTCAGCCGATGACCCGATCCCTCCAGCGGGGCAGGGGACTCACCACCCTCCGCTCCCCACCGAAACGCCGCCCGCTGCTCATGAAAATGCGTCGGAAACAGAAAGAAACGATCATGCTTCCACCAGAACCCGCCACGACCCTCATGAATCCCGCCCTTCCGCAGAATCAAACTCTGCGCCCCAGCCCCCAGCGCGTCGCACACCAGCGACCACTCTTTGAACCCGCAGGCGGGCAATGCTGAAATACCGGGAACTTCTGTAATCATGGCGTCCGCCCCATCATGCGGATCCCGCCACCGATTTCCACCCCTTATTCCATCCCCCTTCCAAGCTCCCGCCGCAGCCGCTCCAGAGCCTCCGCCTGCCGGAATCCCTCCGGCGTCCGCGTCTCCGCTCCCTCCGAAAACACCTTCTGCCCGCCACACCACCGCTCCAGACACCCGGGATCCGTCAGCGCCTCCGCCAGCGCCGACGGCAAATCATAAAAACACCCGTCATACCCCGCACCCACAAACGCATGGTGCACCCCAGCCGCCGCCGCTCGCCCCGTCTCCTGCAGCAGCGGAAACTCCACACTCGCCGTCACCTCCGGATCCTCCCACATCGCGTGACACGCCTCCAGATCACCCGACCAATACCTCCGGCACGCCCCCGGCCGCACCGGATACACCGAGCACACCGCATCATCCAGCAGCAGACACGGCTTCCTCACCCGCTGCCGCGCCCCGTGATCCAACCCCGCACGCTCATCCCTCCTCACCACCGCCGCCGCCGCCAGTTCCTCCACCTCCCACGGCGTCCGGTGCGCCTTCACATACGCCGCCATCAGCAGCACCTCGTGCGCCAGCACATCAATGTTCAGCCAGCAGCAGAACGAACACCCCACCGCACACGCCGTCGCCACCCCACTCTCACGCCTCACCCCGTTCACACTCTCCTCCACATGCTGCAACGCCGCCTGCACCACCGCCAGCAACGCCCCCGCACTCTCCGCCCCAGCCAGCGCCGCACCCACCGTCTCCCGCGTCCCATGATAAACCGCCGACAACACCGGCCTCATCGCTTCTTTCCCGTCCTTGCCTGTACTCATCCACCCCAACTATCCCCCACACCCTCACCCGGCAAGCACAGACGCATCCCCTCGAAAATTCACCTGGAAATCCCCGGAACCCTGATTTATAAACCAATCCGCCGCTTCCACGGCATGGTGACCGTAGCTCAGTCGGTAGAGCCCCGGATTGTGATTCCGGTTGTCGCGGGTTCGAGCCCCGTCGGTCACCCCACCTCTCTCATCCATGCACGCGCTGGAAGCTTCGCTCGGCCACTCCTTCTCCTCGCCAGCCCTCCTCGAAGAGGCGCTCACACACCCTAGCGTCGCCTACGAGTCCCATCGCCACCAGATCAGCAACCAGCGCCTCGAATTCCTCGGCGACGCCGTCCTCCAGCTCATCCTCACCGACTTCCTCTACTCCGCCTTCCCGGAATTCGACGAAGGCACCCTCACCAAACTCCGCGCCCGCGTCGTCTCCAGACCTGCCCTCGCCGCCGCCGCCCTCCGCCTCGACCTCGGCAAACACCTCGTCATGGGCCGCGGCGAAGCCGCCTGCGGCGGCCGCGAACGCGCGAGCACGCTCTCCGACGCCCTCGAAGCACTCGTCGGAGCCATCTACCTCGACGCCGGCATGGACACCGCCCGCGCCACCGTCCTCAGCCTCTGCGGCGAAGAACTCCGCTCCCTCACCTCCCAGCCTCGCGAGGTCAACCCAAAGGGCCAACTCCAGGAAACCCTCCAGTCCGTCGCCCTCGGCAGCCCCTCCTATTCCATCGTTTCCGAAGCCGGCCCAGACCACCGCAAATCCTTCATCGCACGCGTCACATGGAACGGCCTCGCCCTCGGCGACGGCTCCGGCCCCAGCAAAAAACTCGCCGAAACCGCCGCCGCGGAAGCCGCACTCTCCCACCCAGACGTCGTCGCCATCTCCCAGCGCCTCGCCGCCGCCCCCAAAGAACCAGCTGCCCCAGCCGCTCCAGCCTCCGTCCAGCCCGGTGAATAACCCGGCGCATAACACGGACAACACCCAGCGCATACCCTCCCCACAAGGTTCTCCCCATTTCACGGAACCTTCCATCCCGATCCTTGTCCACCCTCCTCCAACCCGTGGAACACCCCATTCTCCAACGGGGAACACGGTTCCTGGACTTATTCACCACCCTTATGATGATGACTTAATTTCTTTCTCTTTAAAGACATCATACCCTCAGACCGCCACCCGCTCCACCCACCCGTCCCTGACACCTCCACACCGCATTCCTTCCCAGATTTTCCTTGCTGTCTCACTGATTTCCAGGAATGGTGACCTCCTCGTTGCTCACCTCCCCATCCATGCCTGACGAATTCGACAAGTGGAAGCGCCTGCAGGACCGCCAGGGTGTCACCGACAAATTCGTGACCAGGCCACGCCACGCTCAGCGCTACCGCGGCCCCAAACCGCCCAGTCAGCCCCGCCTCGAAGCCCAGCGCGACCGCATCATCTTCCTCGTCGTCATGGGCATCCTCGTCACCGTCGGAGCCATCGTCGCCATCGGCCTCATCCGCTCACGCACCACCGGCTGACCCAAGCCCCCCGGTCGCCCCCACTCACGCAGAAAAGGGTGCCGACCCCGCGGCCGACACCCCCGATCCTGCAAAGCACCCGTCAGCGCTTCAGAAGTTGTACCACGCCTGCAGGTATAGCGTGTTGTTGTCGCTCGCGTCCGTCCCCGCTCCGTCGTAGTTGTGCTGCCGTCCGTTGAAGTGCGCGTACATCACATACTGAATCGACAGCTTCAGACTGCTCGCCTTCCAGAACCCAGGACCACCGCTCAGCGCCAGCGGCAGATAGTTCAGCTCGAACACCACCCCGTCACTCCGCGGCGAACCATTCACACTGTCCCCGTACAGCACCGCATCCTTGCTCCCGCCCGTGTAAAACCCGCCCATCGAAAACCCGTACGTCTTGTCATACAGGTACTCGCCAGCCAGCCGACCCGTCCAGAGATGCCCGCTGGAACTCGACGCCCCGCCCATCGCCTTCGTCGCACTCAACTGCTGATTCTCATAAATCAGCGACGACATCGCGAGGAACGAATGCTTCCCGTACGTGTCCTGAATCTGCGCATCGATCCCGAAATCCGTCGTCCGGTCCTTGCCCGATGACTTGTCCCGTCCCGGATACGTCCGTGCCGTCATCCCGAACGTCCCCACTTCATACGAGCGCTTCCCGGATGTGTTATTGTACGCCATCCGCCAGTACGGAGCCACCCCGGAAATCAGCGCCTCACCCTCAGGATCCACACCCATCGACTTCTGGAACCCGGTCCCTAACGTCCGGTACAGCGCCACATCAAGATACACGTGCCGCGCGATCATCGCGTACGCCCCGACGCCGCCCACCTGCTGCGAAAACGCCCCGTCAATCATCGTCGCCGCTCCCGGCGTCGATGCCAGCCCCGACCCGCTGTACGGATACCCCCACGCCGGCAGCGTGTTCCACAAGTCCTGCAGGGTCGGATTGTTATTCATGTAAACACCCCACGTCACGTCCTGACCGGCCACCGTCCCGGAATCCGAATACCGGAACTCCACGTTGTCCCACTCCCACGCATTCCCGATCCCGTCATACGTCACCTGCATAAAGGTCCCGATCTTGTTGAGAAACCCTCCCACCTTCTCACCGAACAATCCCTTCGCATACGGCCCGAACAACCGCCCGCTGTAAAAGATGCTCGCCTGGCTCATCGCAAAATTGTTATTCCGCTTGAACCCGCTCTCCTCGTTCCCGCTCTGCCCGATCGCTGTATGCGTGAACGACGGCTCCGCCATCACCGCAAACGGCGGCAGCTTCTGCGGAATCTCATCGTCCGCGTCCGTAAACCCATTCAACTTGAACATCCGCCCGCGACTTGTTAGCGCCGGCACGCCCATGTGGCAATCCACACAGGACAATCCAGTCTGTCGGGCATAACTCGGTACCGCTTGCGCTGCTTCCGGTAGGAACGTCGCCGCCAGTAACGCGGCAATCGGCAGCACCACTCGGCTGCGGAGGAATATTCGAAGAATCATGGCTGCTTTCATTTAGGGGGGTTTCTGGATCGCCAGTGACCACGCTCAGGCTCGCCAGTTTCTCCCCGGCCGCCCGAACCCGGTCTCCCGGCCGCCCCATTCTACCAACCTCCTCCCCTCATCCTATACCCCCCGCAGGCTATTCCTCCCCCCATCGCCGTGGGATGCCCCATCGACCCCATCAATGACCCCACGCGGTTTATTGATGCGCCACGCGGCTTTTCAGGCCACAGCTTCCCCGACCATGAAAGCTGTCCTGCGTCTGCTCCTCCGCTGTCTCTTCCGCTTCCGCGCCTTCAACCTCGAGGCGCTCAATACGCCCGGCCCAGTCCTCCTCCTCCCCAATCACGTCTCGTGGATCGATTGGCTCTTCCTCTTCGCCTGCGCCCCCGACGACTGGAAATGCGTCGTCTCCCGCCGCACCGCCCAGACTTCATGGCTCCACCGGAAGATCATGCTCAACCCGCGCAGCTTCCCCGTCGACACCGACTCCCCCTACGCCGTCAAACACATGGCCGAATTCCTCAAGAAAGGCGGCCGTCTCGCCCTCTTCCCGGAAGGCCGTCTCTCCGCCACCGGCTCGCTCATGCGTCTCTATGACGGCCCCGGCTTCCTCCTCCTCAAAACCAAAGCCCGCGTCATCCTCTGCCACTTCCGCGGCACCGACCGCATCCCGTTCTCCCCCAACCCCAACCGCAAACAATTCCTCCCCCAGGTCACCGCCCACTTCAGCGAACCTCTCCAGGCCCCCGAGTTCCCCGGCGAACGCCCCGCCCGCCAGCGCGCCCGCCTCATGGACTGGCTCAATGCCCGCACGCTCGACTTCCGCTTCCAAACCGAACTGGAACAAGGCCCCAGCAACCTCGCCGCCGCCCTCACCGCCGCCGCCCGCACCCACGGCAACGCCCGCGCCCTCGAAGACCCGAACGGCAGCATCTCCCGCCAGCGCCTTGTCCTAGGTGCCCGTCTCCTTGCCACCCAGCTCGTCACCCAGCTCGATGCCTCGACGCCACGCACCGGCCTCCTCCTCCCCAACGTCAACGCCGCCCCAGCCGCCCTCCTCGCCCTCTGGGCCCTCGGCCGCGAAGCCGCCCTCCTCAACTTCTCCACAGGCCCCGCCCAAATGCTCGCCTGCGCCCGCGCCGCCGGCCTCTCCCAGATCATCACTTCCCGCGCCTTCGTCGAAAAAGCCCGTCTCAACCTCACCCCGCTCACCGACGCCGGCCTCTCCCTCATCTTCCTCGAAGACGTCCGCGCCGCCATCCCCACCAGCGCCAAACTCTCCGCCAAACTCGCCTCGCTCTTCTCCACCTCCCTCGGCCCGCTCTCCCATGACGCATGGTCCCCGCTCTCCCCGCAGCAGCAGGCCGACCGCACCGCCGTCATCCTCTTCACCAGCGGCTCCGAAGGCGTCCCCAAAGGCGTCCAGCTCTCCCACCGCAATCTCCTCGCCAACGTCCGCCAGCTCATCGCCGTCACCGACCTCACCGAGACCGACAAGCTCTTCAACGCCATGCCGCTCTTCCACAGCTTCGGCCTCACCGTCGGTCTCCTCGTCCCGCTCCTCAGCGGCATGCCCGTCTACCTCTATCCCTCACCGCTCCACTTCCGCATCATCCCCTCCGCCGTCTACGAATGCGATGCCACCATCCTCATCGCCACGAACACATTCCTCAACGGCTACGCCCGCAAAGCCCACCCCTACGACTTCCGCAATCTCCGCTGCGTCTTCTCCGCCGCTGAAAAACTCCAGGAAGACACCGCCCGCACATGGGCCCGACGCTTCGGCGTCCGCATCCTCGAAGGCTACGGTGCCACCGAATGCAGCCCCGCCATCTCCCTCAACACCGGCCTCGCCGCCTCCTTCGGCTCCGCCGGCCGCTTCCTCCCTGGCATCTCCTATCGTCTCGAACCAGTCGCCGGGGTCCCCGACGGCGGCCGTCTCTTCGTCAGCGGCCCCAATGTCATGAAGGGCTACCTAACCGATGCCCCCAACGCCTCCCCGGACCACGAACGCTGGTACGACACCGGCGACATCGTCCGCGTCGATGACGACGGCTTCCTCTTCATCATGGGCCGTCTCAAACGCTTCGCCAAAATCGGCGGCGAAATGATCAGCCTCACCGCCGTCGAAGACGCCCTCGCCAGCGCCTTCCCCCATCTCGCCCCACGCTGCGAAACCGCCATCATCGTCACCCACGACCCCGAACGCGGCGAACAACTCTGCACCATCACCACCGACCCGCGCCTCACCGCCGACGAAATCCGCACCGCCATCCGCAACCACGGGCTCCCTAACCTCGCCGTCCCCCGCACCCTCCGCGTCATCCCCGAAATCCCACGCCTCGGCACCGGAAAAGTCGACTACCGCGAACTCGAACGCCGTCTCCTCGCCTCCTCCTGACCCTCGCCCGCCCGATTCAGTCTTGCGCCGCCCCGAATTTGCGGCCCAGTCTCCTCCCGACCACGCCGCCGCGCGCCGCATGAAAACCGTCCTCGAAACCATCCGCACCGGCACCCCATGGCTCGAAAAAGCCGGGATCGACAACGCCCGGCTCAACATGGAGCACCTCCTCGCCAAGGTCCTCAACTGCCGCCGCATGCAGCTCTACATCGACTTCGACCGCCCTCTCTCCGAAGCCGAACTCGCACCCCTCCGCGATCTCGTCAAACGCCGCCGCGACGGCGAACCACTCCAGCACCTCCTCGGCTCCGTCGAATTCATGGGCCGCGACTTCCTCTGCGACGCCCGCGCCCTCATCCCACGCCCCGAAACCGAGGAACTCGTCGAAAAAATCCTCGCCCGCTTCCGCGGCCCAGACGCCCTCCCGCCACCCGCCGCCATCCTCGACATGGGCACCGGCTCAGGCATCATCGGCCTCTCCCTCGCCGCCGCCTTCCCAGAAGCCCAGGTCGTCCTCGCCGACCTCTCCCCAACCGCCCTCTCCCTCGCCCGCGACAACGCCGCCCACCTCTCCCTCGTCTCCCCGCGCCTCTCCTTCATCGAATCCAATCTCTGGTCCGCCCTCGAAAACCAACAGTTCAATCTCGTCGTCGCCAATCTCCCCTACATCGACCCCGCAGAAATCCCCGCACTCTCCAAGGAAGTCCTCCACGACCCCGTCCTCGCCCTCGACGGCGGACCCAACGGCACCGCCCTCATCGAGCAATTCCTCGACTCCCTCGCCCCGCACCTCCTCCCCAACGCCCTCGCCGCCCTCGAAGTCGGCACCGGCCAGACCGCCGCCCTCGCCGCCCGTCTCGATTCCCTCGGCTTCATCGGCATCTCCACCGCCCTCGACCTCTCCCGCCACGACCGCTTCGTCTTCGCGTCCGCCCCACACAAAACTTCCTGACAATCAGGCCCCTGACCACCCTCCGCATTCATGGAGGCGACTTTTTTTTCTCGACGCCATCGCCGCGCACCCCTATCTCCCTCTCCGCGCCTGGCATGAATCTCCCCCCCACCCACTGGACCATGATCGGCGGTCCCGATGACAACAACGGGCAGATCATCGACTACCTCTACCGCACCTACCGCAAGCCAGTCAGCGAATACCTCATGACGCGCTGGCACTTCAGTCACGCCGACGCCGAAGACACCTGCCACGACTTCTTCGTCAACGCCATCCGCAAGAAACTCTGGAACCGTGCCGACCGCGAGCGCGGCCGCTTCCGCACGTTCCTCTTCACCTGCCTCAGAAACTTCGTCATCTCCAGCTTCCGCCCGCCCACCCCGGACTGGTCACCCGAAGAACCAGCCGACCCCTGCCTCGTCTTC
Source organism: Verrucomicrobiaceae bacterium (assembly GCA_027483175.1). Taxonomy (GTDB): domain Bacteria; phylum Verrucomicrobiota; class Verrucomicrobiia; order Verrucomicrobiales; family V1-33; genus V1-33. Next base: position 9,825 of record JAIXVE010000185.1, read on the forward strand.
GACCGCGAATGGGCCCTCGCCGTCCTCCGCGCCGCCGTCGGCACCGTCGAAGCCTCATGGGCCGCTCGCTCCAAAGTCACCGAATTCAACGCCCTCAGCAAATTCCTCCCCGGCATGGGAGCCGGAGCATCCAAAGGCCCAGCCTCCCCCCTCTCCATGTCCCCCGAGGCGTTCCGCAAGGCCGTCTCCCGCCTCCGCGCCGAATTCCGCACCGAACTCCGCACCCTCGTCGCCGAAACCGTCGACCCAGCCGAAGTCGATGACGAACTCCGCTATCTCTTCGCCGTCCTCGAAAATCCAGGCGCCGAAATCAGATAATTCCCCTCACGACACATTTTCTGTCACATTTTCTGTCACAAATCCCGGCGAAACCCGTATTCGTTATCCCAGCCGGTCTCTAACCACCAGCCTGACCCGCTGATCCCGCATGGAACCTGACATCTGCCCAGATTGCGGTAGCCCTCTCTCCGGAGAGGCCGGCCTCGCCATCTGCGGCCGCTGCCTCATGCGCGGCCTCATGGAGGATGACGATCCCTCAGCCCAGCAGGATTCCCAGTCATCCGAACAACGCATCGCCGGCTACCGCATCATCGGCGAACTCGGCCGCGGCGGCATGGGCATCGTCTACCGCGCCACCCAACTCTCCCCAAACCGCGAGGTCGCCCTCAAAATGCTCCTCTCGGGCCACTTCCGCAAGGACGCCCGCACCCGCTTCCTCATCGAAGCCCAGGCCCTCGGCTCCCTCCAGCACCCTCACATCCTCCCGCTCTACGACTTCGGCGAACACGACGGCCAACCCTTCTTCACCACCCGCATCGCCACCGGAGGCTCCCTCGCCGATCGCCTCAACCCCGCCGGCAACCTCATGCCGCCCCGCGATGCCGCCGCTATCCTCGCCGTCCTCGCCGACGCCATCGATTACGCCCACCAGCGCGGGATCATCCACCGCGACCTCAAACCCTCCAATATCCTCTTCGATCACGACGGCTCCCCAGTCATCGGCGACTTCGGTCTCGCCCGCATCGCCGGTTCCGACACTTCCGTCACCGCGGCGTCCACCATGATGGGCTCCCCTAACTACCTCGCACCCGAGGTCGCCGCCACAGACGCCCGCGCCGCCACCACCGCCAGCGACCTCTACGGCCTCGGCGCCATCCTCTACGAACTCCTCGCCGGCCGCCCTCCCTACGTCGCAGAAACCCCCAACGAGGTCATCCGGCTCATCAACGACTCCAACGTCCTCCCGCCTTCCTCGTTCCTCAGCCGGGAAAAACGCCCGCCGCGCGATCTCGAACTGATCTGCATGAAGTGCCTCGCAAGGTTCCCGGCCTCCCGCTACCACAGCGCCGCCGCCCTCCGCGACGACCTCCAGGCGTGGCTCGACGGCCGCCCCATCGCCGCCCGAGCCGTCGGCCAGTTCGAACGGCTCGTCTCATGGAGCCGCCGCAACCCGCTCCCAGCCTCCCTCGCCGCCACGCTCGTCGTCACACTCATCAGCGGCGTCGCCATCCTCTCCATGGCCCTCGCCCGCGCCCGCAGCGGCGAAGCCAAGGCCAGAAACTCCCGCGCCTTCGCCGACGGCGTCAGCAGTTTCCTCCTCGGCGAATTCACCGACCGCCTCCGCGCCGCCGGCCGCCAGCCCATCGTCAACGACCTCTACGCCAGCATCGGTTCCCGCTTCGATAGCGAACCTGTCGATTTCTCCGATCCTTACAGTCTCCGCGTCCGCATTGCCTTCCTCCTCCGCTGGGCCGAAATGAGCCCCGCCGGTGGCGATCCCTCCGCTCCTCCAGACGCCGCCGCCTTCGACGCCGCACTCGCCCGCGCCAATGCCGCCGCCGACCTCGCCCGCCGTCTCAAAACCCTCAACGCCCCGGACGCCTCACTCCTCGAAGCCCGCGCCCTCCTCCTCACCGGCCGCCTTTACCAGCGCCGCGAATCATGGCCCGAGGCCGACGCCGCCTATCAGCAGGCTTTCGCCCTCCTCCCAGCCGGCACCGCAGAAGCCGACATCACCAGAGCCTCCCTCCTCGCCCAACAGGCCGAAATCCTCCAGCGCACCCACAAACCGCCCGCCGACTGGCTCCTTCTCCTCAAAAACGCCAATCTCGCCCTCGCCGCCGCCGCCAAAGATTCCTCCCTCTCTCCTATCCTCCAGCGCGATCTCGCCGCCGTCACCACCGAAGCCGCCCACCTCGAACTCGAAGCTTACCTCGTCACTGCAGAAGCCGCCGGCTCCGGCCCGGATTTCGACGCCGCCATCGCCTCCGCCCTCGCCGCCGGTCAGCGCGCCCTCGACACCATCAAATCCAGACCCGCCCTCGACGGTCCTGACCCCGACCAGATGACCAACGTCGGTACCACTCTCCAGCGTCTCAGCACCGCCCTCATCGCCGCCGGATCTGACAAATCCCCCGCCGCCGCCGCCGCCCTCGACGAATCCCAGGACCTGCTCCGCCGCTACATCCGCGACAACCCCGGCAACTTCCTCGCCCGCTACGACCTCGCCCGCAATCTCCAGACCCGCGCCGCCCTCCAGCGCGACAATAAGCAGTTCACCGAAGAATGGCGCACGCTCGTCGAAGTCGAAGGGCTCTACCGCGACATCCTCGCCGCCGACCCAGCCATCACCGGTTGGCTCCGCGACGCCGCCCACGCCGTCGATGCCATCGCCATCGCCGCCAGCCCTGACTCCTCCGGCCCGTCGCCCATTCCATCGACCATCCCATGGTCTTCCATCGAGCCTCTCATGGAACCATGCCTCGACGACCTCCTCGCTCTCGCCCGCAACCCGGAGGTCTCCTCTAACGAAGATGCCCTCCTCAGCACCATCGAAATCGCCCGCGTCTTCATCAAACTCTACGAATCCAACCAGCAGCCCGCCAAAGCCGACGCCGCCCTCGAAAAACTCCGCCGGCTGATGGCTTCCAAAGCCTCCAGCGATCCTATCCATCGTCTCGCCGAAGCCTCGCTCGTCAGCACGCGATCCGATCTCCTCAACAACCGCGGCAACCTCAAAGGCGCTCTCTCCGCCGCCGCCACCGTCGTCGATGCCCGAGCCGACGTCATCGCCGAAGGCAAGCGCATCGGTCTCCTCGGCCAGGCCGGAGCCAGCGCCTTCTCCCGCTACCACCGTCTCCTCGCGAAAGACAATCAGCCGGACGCACTAGCGGATTCTCTCCGCCGCGCCACCAGGCTCTCCACCTCGGTCGCCTCCCTCCAGCCCGCCCCCGATGACAACTGGCGCGCCGCATGGTCAGGCATGTCCGCCACCGCCGCCGAAGCTCTCGCTTCCGCTAACCAACCGGGCCTCGCCGGGAACCTCGCCACCGCCGCGCTCCAGGCTCTCTTCCCACCCGATCAGCCGCCCTCCGCCAAACCGGAACTCGACGCCCACCTGCGCCTCACCAAGCTCGCCCAATCTGCGGATCCCGTCACCCCATGACGGCCTCACCCCGCAAACACCGTCCGCCATTGCTCAAGGTGTTCCCCCGCGCAGCACAGCACTTCCTCCGCATGCCGCCGCGCCTCCCGCGCCATCCGCACCCGCATCTCCCCATCCGCCTCCAGCAGCCGCGCATAATGCCCGAATTCCTCGCGGCTCGCACAGTGAAACCCAGCCGTCCCATGCGGCACCAGCAGATGCAGGTGATGCCGCGGATCCGCCGGAATCAGCGGAATCACCCCGCACAGCATCGCCTCCACCACCGCTCGTCCCCAGCTCTCCGACAGCTCCGGATGCACGTCGTACACCAGCAGATCCACACCCTGCAGAAATTCCGCCACCTCCATACTCCCGGCCGCCAGCAGTTCCCATCGATCGTCAAACCGCTCCCGCGGCCAGATGCCGTCCAGTTGCTCGCTCCACCCCAGCACCCGGAACCGCGCCCGCTTCAATCCCAGCCCCGTCCACGTCTCCGGAAAATCCACCGGAAACTTGTGAGGGTCCGGCCGCGACACCCGGCCGACCACCAGCTCGCCATCTTCCCTAACCTCCCGCTCCCGGAACGGGAAAAACGCGGGATTGATGTAATTCCCCGTCATCACCCAGCGGATCCCGCGCCCCGCCGCCGCCGTCAGCATCCCCCACGGCTCGTCCACCGCCCCCTCCACGCTGCACTTGCGCTCGTCCTCCATCCGCAGCGCCCCCAGATACCCGGGCTCCAGCACCAGCCGCTGCGCCACCGACACATACAGCACCGTGTCCACCCACCCGAGCATCACCAGCCCAAGCTCGCCCGGCGCATGCCACATCATCTCGCTCGACCACGCAATCTTCAACCCCCGCTCCCGCAGCGTCTTGATCCACCCGTTCACCAGCATCTCCCCGTTGCACAACGCCACGCCCCAGCCCTCCAGCTCCAGCGGCAATTCCTCAAACCGGCTCACCCCAATCCCCCTCGTCTCCATCCACCCCACCCACTCCATCCCAACCGCCGGATCCGCATGCGTCGGCACCACCGTGATCCCATAACCAGCCCCCGCCAGCAGATCCAGCAGATGCGCCAGCTTCGTTCCCGCTCCGCCCACCCGTGACGGCCACCCGAAAAAATACAACTGCTTCACCATTTCCGTAACTCTGTCCACCATCCGCCCTCAAGGCAACCAGAATCCCACTAACACCCACACATGAACGAACACTACTACAAAATCCTCGGCGCCCTCGACGCCTATCTCAACTCCGAAGGCGTCAAGGCGGTCGTCGCCGGAAGCGGAAGTCTCCAGTCAGCCTTCGCCATTCTCACCGAAGCCCGCGACCGCTACCGCGCCGCCGGTGCCAAGGTCGAAGCAGCCCTCCAGGAATTCGACAGGGAAGGCGGCAACAAAGAAACCGGTCTCGGCAAACTCATCTTCGACGCCATCACCGCCCTCAGCGAACTCACCTACCCAGCCGCTGGACCCTCCGTCGCCGCCGCTCTCGAACAGATCCGCAGCGACATCAATTCCACCGCCAAGGCCACCACCACCGCCATGGTCTCCTCCAGCAGCAACGTCAACTGGCCCCGCACGTCCAGCAGCAGCAGCTACTGAGCCCACCTCTGACCTCCTCCGCTCCCGGTTGGGCCGACGCCCGACCGGGAGCTTTTTTGTGCCCGCAACCCACAGCGCAATCCCCCCAAGCGGGAGTTTTTTTTAGAAAATGGCCCGGCGGCCGTCACACCCAAAACCCGGGGCAGTATAGCTCTTTAGAACCCGCCACGCCATGCCCACTTCCACTCGCCAACCATCCCTCGACCGGCCCGAAAGCCTCCTCCGCTCGGCCTTCCACCGCTTCGGTTCCGCCTGCCACGAACTCGTCAGCCGCTCCTTCGCCCGATCCCTCATGTCCATCCCCAGCGCGCTGCCCAACCGCACCCTCCAGACCCCAGTCTCATGGTTCGGCCCCTCCGATCGCGCCCAGGGCGCCCTCATCCATCAGAACTTCCGCCGTCTCCCCCATTCCACCCCGCCTTCCTGCGCCCCGCGCCCATCCTGCACCCCACCCCAGCAGAACGGCGACTCCAGCGACTCCGCCACCGGCACCTGCACCACCCAGCAGTTCATCGTCGTCTTCGCACGCCAGTTCGCCACCGACCCCACCACCGGTAAACCCACCACCGACCCCGGCCGCTGCATCGTCCTCCGCCGCGGCCAGACCTACCGCCACTGGCGTCTCGACCACCCCTGCTGGAACTGGCACTGCGGCGTCTGGGACAACGATTGGTCCGGCCCAGTCAACACCCCCATCGCCAACGCCGCAGACATCCCCGGCATCGGCTCCCTCTTCTCCCAGAACTTCCCCAACTGGCACAAGGACCACTGCGTCGGCGCCGTCACCATCGACATCGAATACACCCTCAGCGGCCACATCCTCTTCACCGCCTACACCAACTGACACCCGCCAGGGCCAACTACCGGGACTTCAGCAACTCTAAAGCCCTGAAATCCCATGCCGGACATCCTCTTCTCTCGCTCCCTCGCGGGCCCTCCCAAACGCGGCGCGAAAAAGAAGGCACCGGCAAACAGGGCAGGGGGAACCGCCAAGCCAGCCATCGACAAAGCAGCCGTCCGCCTCAACGCACGACCCGACCGTCTCGACCTCCGCGACCGTCCCTATCAGCCGAAACTAGCCAATCTTCCGGAAGCCTTTCCGCCACCCGCCACCCTGACCGCGTGGATCAGGGACTACACAAAATCAAAACTCGTCCTCGATCAGGGCCCAGACGGAGCCTGCACCGGCTTCGGGCTCGCCGCCGTCATCAACCATCTCATCTTCAGAGAACGGAAGCTCAATAAACGAACCTTCCCATACTCCAAGGTCAGCGCAGCCATGCTCTATCGGCTCGCCCGCGTCTACGACGAATGGTCAGGCGAAGACTACGATGGCTCCAGTTGCCGCGGCGCCATGAAGGGCTGGCACAAGCACGGGGTCTGCTCGGAAAAGGCATGGCCCCACCTCCCGGAAGCTCCCAACGCCAGTCCCACCGATTCCAAATGGGCGGACGAATCCCCGCAGTTGCCCCTCGGTGCCTACTACCGCATCGACAAAAACCACGTCGCCGATCTCCAGTCCGCCATTCACGAGGTCGGTGCCATCTACGTCTCCGCAGAGGTCCACGATGGCTGGAATGTCTCCGCATCCGCCAGATCCACCGAGCTGCCGGTCATTCCCTACGATCATCGCGCCACCATCCCCACTGGCCTCCACGCCTTTGCCATCATCGGCTACACTCCCGTCGGATTCATCGTCCAGAATTCATGGGGTGACACATGGGGCCTCAAAGGTTTCGCCATCCTCACCTACAACGAATGGCTGCGCTTCGGCAGCGACGCATGGGTCGCCGTCATGGGTGCCGCCCGACCCCGCGCCTCCAACAGCTTCGAGAGCTTCAACGCCGGCCGAGGTCTCCTCCTCGCCGGTCAAAACCGCGCCGCTCAGGCCCTCACCATGGCCAACGGCGCAACCCCATCCGGGACCGCGAGCGCCCCATGGTCCGAACGCAAGGTCCACTACCGCAGCATCGTCATCGGCAACAACGGAGCCGCCGAGCGCCGCGCCGTCGAACACGGCAACGGTGCCGAAGCCGTCCATGCCGTCGCCTGCGAAGAAATCATCCAATGGTCCAAAGCACTTCAGAAAAAAGGCACCAAAACCGTCAAGGTCGCTCTCTATGCCCACGGCGGGCTCAACAGTGAAGATGCCTCGCGCAAACGAATCAGCATCATGGGACCATGGTTCGAAAAGAACGATGTCCTCCCCATCTTCTTCACATGGAAAACCGGTGCCGCCGAATCCGTCACCAACATGCTCCGCGACGCCGCGGGCCGCTTCATTCCCGGCGGACCCGGACCGTCGGGCGGATTCTTCGACCTCATCAAAGACGCCGCCGAGCGTCTCCGCAACGCCGCCATCGAAGCCACCGACCGCACCATCGAACTCTTCTGCTCCGAATTCCTCGTCCGCGCCATCTGGACTGAGATGAAAACCAATGCCGCCGGGGCAGGGGAGACACCGGGAGCCCTATCAAAAACCGCCATCGCTCTCCAGGAGGCCGCCGCCGAACTCAAAAAATCCGGCCAATCCCTTGAACTACATCTCATCGGCCACAGCGCCGGAGCCATCCTCCTCGGCCATCTCCTGGCGCTGCTCCAAAACAAGGTCGGCAGCGTCAACCTCTATGCACCAGCCTGCACCGTCGATTTCGCCAACCGCACCTACGTTCCCCAACTGACCAAGGGCGGCCTCCTCGACCCGGCCTCCTGCAAGTTCAAGGTCCATAATCTCAATCACCAGACCGAACTCGCAGACACCGTCGGTCCCTACCAGAAATCCCTCGTCTACCTGATCTGCCGCGCCCTCGAAGCCCGACACAAAACCCCGATCCTCGGCATGGAAGCCGCATGGAATCCCGCCTTCGATCCCGCCAAAGTCTTCGCCGACCATCTCTTCCCACCTGTCACCACATGGCGCAACGCCGTCAAAGCCGCCGGCATCCACGTCAAATACTACGACACCAAAACCGCCATCCCCAACGGCCGCGCCAGCATCACCCCCCGCCACGGCACCTTCGACAACGACACCACCCTCTTCGCCGAAACCCTAGCCACCATCAAAGCCACCACCCCCACCTCCCTCAACCTCACCGGCCTCGACCTGAGCGGCTTCTGATCCTCACCTCCGCCCTCAACGGACTCCCTCTCTCAAACCCGCACCGCGCCAGGAGCATTCCACCGCCATTCATCTAAAGCGTTTCCGTAGTTCAGGGTCCGAAGCGTCACCGATTCGACCTGCTATTCCACGGAAACCACACGCAAGTGCGGATAGCATCTTACTGACACTTTTGGAGGACTAGACGTCCCATCATATTCGGAACTTTCTACCACCATCAGCCTTCGCCTCAAACCAGATGCAAAATGCGGAAACGAAACCGTCACAAGCGGAGCCAATAACTGCCGAACCTCCTCACTCCGCTCGCCATTTACGTTTCCCAGGAAGATTCCGCAAAATTTATGTTGGCACTTTCATGAGCCTCCATTAATCCTGTCACGCACCCTCTTAAAAAGGCGCAAGTCTCACAGTCTAAACTTACAACAAATGCTTTTCGGACTCAGAGCGGCCCGTTGGAAGCCGACCCGACCCAAACTGAGTTACGTAGAGCTTACCGACGACATCCATTTCCATCACTGCCGAAAAGTTTCAGACGCACCCCACCCAAAATCACGTTCTCGAGGATTCTCCAAGGGAAAAACTGACAATTTCCGAGCTCTCAAATAGCGCAAACTCGATCATGGCAGACCGTAAAAGCGTCCATTCAGCAAACTCAATGAATTCCATCAAGCCAGGACAATCTGCAAAGATGCCCCACGATCAGGGCCCCAAGTGTTTGGTATTTGATAACCGGCAGAACGATCTCCGGACCCATTAATTGCTCTAGGACTTTCATGGGTATTGATCTCAAGGACTTGGAATCCTGCTCCGTCTCGGAAACGGTGGCGCTGGTGAAGCAGCTACTGCAGCGGGTGCAGAGTGTTGAGACGCTCGAGGCGGAAAATGCCAGTCTGCTGGAGCAACTGCGCGCTTCGAAACGCGCCACAGCTCAATTTTCCAAAGGCAAACCGAACCCGGCTCCGAAGAAGCCCGGACGCCGGGCGTGCAAAGGACGGTTTGAACGGCGAGCCATGCCGGTAACGGGTCCGACGGAAATGGCGGTGCATGTGCCCGTCCCGCTGGAGTCCACGGACTGTCCGCAATGCGGGGCTTCAGTCGACGTGGTGGAACACACCGCCTCCGTTGAGGACACGCCGCCGCAACCCGTTCGCAGCATTACGCGTTTCCGTGTGGAGCACGGCCGTTGCCACGACTGCGGGTGGACGGGACGGGGTCCGCATGCAGGGCTCGCAACCGGTCAGCACGGAGCCACCGCACATCGCATCGGCCCCCATGTCATTCCGCAGGCGCTCGCCCTGCACTATCATTTTGGACTGCCGCAGAGCCAGGTCCCGGAAGTCATCGCGGCCGCCACCGGAATCCGTCTGCCTCAAAGCGCCCTGACTCAGTCCGCCTTCTCCCTCGCTGCTGAGGGCGGGGATGTTCACACCGCCTATCAGGAACTCCCGGCAGCCGTCCCTGCTACGGCGGTGGTCAACACCGACGACACCAGATGGCGCATCGGTGGCGCGCGTGCCTTTCTCACAGGGTTTTTAACGCCGATCCTTGCGGAGTATCAGATCCGGTGGCAGCACCGGCATCAGAAAGCCCTCGAGGTCCTGACTAGATACTTCGAAGGGTTGCTGGGAACCGAACGCGGCACCAGCTACGAAGCGGCAGCACTGGATGGAATCGAGCAGCAGAAGTGCCTGGGCCATCAGGTCAAGAACCTCGGTACGGTGGAAGAAACGAAGAGTGAACGGGAGCTGACTTCCACCCGTGAATTGAAGGACACCCTGAGGGAGGCCAACAAAGTTCGGCAGGAGTACAGGGATCGAACATGCGGGCTGGATGCAACTTCAACCGCAACACACCTAATTATTTGAACTCATCGGAGCGGATCAAAAAGGCTCAAATTCCTTTAGCTCTGCGCGCCCGGATAAACACCCTTCTCGCTCACTGAGCACATCGAATTCAACTGATCATCAATACCAAGTTTGTTTACCTAACTGTGTCCGTCCCTCACCGCCCAAAATAAGTGTGTTTCTAATTATCCCGAAGAGCAAGACTTGCTTTTCAATAGAGCAGAACCGCAGAAATTACCATTGGCGATCAGGAACTGCACTCTCAACTAAGCTATTCTTTCCAATCCAATTAATCCAATACTGAAAACATGAGAACCAACCTTCCTATGAACAAATCACTCATTGCAGCCCTCACCGCCTTCCCGACGTTGCTTCACGCTCAAGAGAATAAAGCACCAACCCCCAAACTTTCGCAAGAAATCGAATTTGAAGAAAAAGGAGTGTTCGGACCGAAGCACCCTTACTCCCCGACGCTCGGATTCACCTTGTGGAAATCTCCGGGAACCACCCTGAAGGAACATGTGGAACTCCCACTCATCGAAACCCCCAAAGTCCGGCAAGAGCTGATCAAACAGGTCAAGGCAGAATCTGGCGGAGACAAACTCAGCGAGGTAGAGATCGAAAAACGAGTCGAAAAACTGAAGGAGAAGTTTACCATTCCCGTCTGGGACGAGGAGAAAAAGACCGTATCCTACCTGTCAGCCGAGGAATACGAGAAGCATCGCCTGACCTCCAGCCTCCGGATTTATCGAACTGAAGGTGGAAAGATGTTCGAAGATGGCAGCGCGATCTTGTTCGGGATCCGCGATTCCTTCAGCTTCTACAATTATTCCCAACCAGGTTTTGCGGGAGACTTCAGCAGCAACGACGGCAAAGACACCATGAGGCTGAAAGGAGCGCTGATCAGCGACATTTACTTGGACCCGCTATATAACCACGGACTCAAGATGCCGTGGAACAATGATCAATACCGATTTTCCCTAAGAACCGGTGTCGAATTCAATATCGACGAAACGGCCGAGACACCAGTCGATCAGACCAGTGTTTACTTGCTAGCCAATTTTCAAGCAAACCCCGACCTTGACGCTCATCTCTTCGGCATCAAGGATTTCTGGCAGATCACTTCACCTCAGTTCCTCCAAGTCGGCGTGGCTTGGGACCACGAGGATTACACTGGCAAGGACGACCTTCGCTGGATCGTAAACTGGCAACCACGTTTCTATCTGCTCAACGACCGGGGGTTCCTGGCGCGCTCTCTTGGCATCAATACACTAATGCGCTTTGATAAAACTGGCCCATTCTCGTTCAATTTGAACAAGAAACCAGTTACAAACAAAGCGGAAACCGCTGGTTCGAAAGAGCGAGTTGCTGACGATAACAGGAAAGATGATAAAGGCAATAATATCGAGGAATCGTCTTGGTATACCTTCATACCGGCGGATGTGAGACTGTCCGGAGGTTCGGAGGTCTGGGACGCCTTGAGAAGCGGCGAGGGTCTCGACAAGGTTACCGTGGAAAGCAAGCTCGGTTTCGTCATCGGCAACTCCGACTGGGGCTTCCGCACTGGTTATCTAGCTGAAATCGTCTCACCGGTTTCCGACTTGGGAAACAGCCACATTGGGCAATCGTTCTTTGCAGAGATGGGTCTTGGCAATTTCACAGGCAAAATCGCCGGAGACAAAGAGCCGAAAGAAACCATCCCACTGCCCAAGGCGGACATCGGGGCGGCAACCATTTTCGCCAAGTATAGCTTCGGCGAACGCGCTCCCGATTTCAAGAATGAAGATTTATTCCAAGTGGGCCTGCGGATGAGGTTCTAAACAGTGACTCCCAATGAAAAAGATTTTTACATCCCTATCGATTTCACTTCTTGCGGGCTGCGTGAGTGTTCCCGTCAAGAGCATCGCGCCAGCAGAAACTATCAAACGCTCCCCAGTCAAAAATGAGCGGTGGCAAGTGGAAATTCAATCCAGACCCGACTTCGAGGAGGAAAAAAAATATGTAGCAAAGCGGAGAGAGCGGGTCAGGTTGCCGAAAGAGGGCCCACAACTTGGCCTTGCCTTCTCCGGAGGTGGATTGAGAAGCGCGACCATTAATCTCGGAGTCCTGCAAGGACTGCAAGAGGATGGAGTGCTTAGAAAGGTCGATTATCTAAGTTGTGTCTCGGGGGGAGCTTACATCGGTGCTTGGTATGCTGCCCACCTAACCAACGGAGACACGATTGACTCCGTGGGGCAAACCGAAGGATCCGCTGAGTATACTTCGGATGCCGACAGGCTGCTCGGAACCGATAAGTTTGAGGGAAGGTCAGAATCTATCAAAGGGCTTGAGGAAGGACGAGGCTTTGTATACGGAATTAATTATGCCAACATCCCGAAAATCTTCGGGTTTATGGCAGCAACGATTCCTGTGAACCTCGTGATGGACGTGGGTCTCCATTTCAAGCCGACGCGGGGAAAATTCAATTGGCATCATCCGAATTTTCTCTATCAACATTTTATTGAAAGAACTTACTTGTCGGAACCCTCCTCGTTGCTTTTGACTCAGAATCCGAGTGGTGATTTTCACGGAGGCAAACCGCACTCCTTGGCATTGGAAGAAATCAATCCAGACGGGAACGCTGCTCCATATCTCATCGTCAACTGCGCGCTAGCTAATTCAAGACCGGACGCGAAGTTCGGATCCAACGAAACGCTTCCCTTTGAATTCAGCCGTTTTTCCTGCGGATCGATGCCACTCGGTTTTGTGCCTGCCAAAGATTTCGGATTTCCAGTGGAAGGAACATATAGAATCGGCAAGAAGCGCTATGCCGTTATGCGTACCAATCCATTGGAGAACACACCGCTGGTGAAACCATTCAAGCTATCCTCTGCGGTGGCTGCTTCAGGGGCGGCAGTGGATGCTAGTGCACTCGGTAACCAGATTGCAAAGCAGGAGCGCCAACAAGGAGCGGAGATCAACGCACCAATCGTCACCACCAAACGAAAACTATGGGATGTGGTTCTCAAGCCGCTTAACTTAAACCTACGCCATCAGAACCGAAACTTTGCAATGGCCATAACCCAACTTGGGAAGAACGAGAACCAGGAGGAGATACATGCGCCACTCGACTGGGAGATTCCGAAACACGACCTACAGGATCGAGCGCGGGAAGTGACGACCGATCGCTTTCACAATTCGGTATTCTGCGATTCATTGTATCTTTCTGACGGAGCGCATTATGAAAATCTCGGTATTTTCGCTCTTACCCTCCGACCCGAGATCAAGGAAATCTGGAGTATCGACGCCGGTGCCGATCCCGACTACAAATTCAAGGACATCATCCACGTGGAAAAGCTCCTCTGTTACAGTGGATGGAAGGTGATTTGGCAAAATGAAACCACGGATGAAATTACTGGTATTGATAAACCCTTCAAAGAGGAAAAGCCGTGCATTTTCAGAGAAGGGGACAAAAGCAGCGCAGGTACCCGGCTATGGAACAAATCCCCCATCTTCAAAGCCAAGCTGTACCACAAGGGAAGCCACAGATCCATCGATCTTTATTACGTGAAAAGTAGCTATCGAGAGAACGATGGCGCGGATGAGGACTCCAAACGATTCATGAATAAATACTATTGCGGAGGCACCAATTTCGGCGCACGAGCTCATTCAAATTTTCCTCACACTTCAACAGCCAATCTCGCCTTTAGCAGTAAGGATTTCCGCGCCTACCGAGAAATCGGCAGGGCCTTGGGACACAAACTGGCTGAAGCAGCCACCCATTGATCATGCGCGTGAACAAGGTCATCTTTCTTTTTGTGATGAACTACCTTTCGGCTTGCACCATGCCGGGAGGGTTCCAGTTGAATTCCGGAACCGGCTGCGAGCATATCGTCGTTGGGCGGGGATTGGACTACAAGCCACTCGCTATCACCAGCCGCACCGAACACAGAGGCTTCAGAAAGTCCCCTGAGGATAAACTCGGCTTCGCGTTCATCGGTCTTGCGAGTGGCAAACCGATTCTGCTTGGAACCCAATCACCCGAGTGCTTCCCACCTCTTAAAGATATCAGAGTCCAGCCCCATACCTGGCAGGGCTTGGATTGGAATCCAGATTGTAAATTTGCGGGAAAACATGGATTGATAGCCGCGGCTCCAACGATGAGCCGTTTTAATGATGGGACAAGTAAGCCGTTTTCAATCGTGGAATTTTTCACGCTCGAAAATCGAGAGGGTCGAGTTGGACTGAAGCGCTATGAGAGAGAATCAACTCCGCTTCTTTCTTCCGGTGCCCGAACGAACATTAATGCTATCACGCTTGCCTCAAATGGCGATGTTTATGTCAGCGTAATCGATATCAATCCTCTCAAAGGAGGCACTCCGGTTGCCGTCAATGAACCCGTGTGTCCTTCCTCAACCATCCTCGAAAAGAATGCTGTTTATCTCTACAAGTATGAGGTGAATAAGTGGATCCGCGTTGCAAGAAGCATCCCGGCTGCCAACGGACTTTACCTCGCAGAGGATGGTAAAACCCTTTGCGTAAGTTCATTTTCCAAAGGGCGCGTGGCCTATTTTTCGCGGGAGCCCTCTACGGGGCTACTATCCAACTACCGCAGCCACTCCTTGGGCTATTTAAATAGTCCCGACAATCTGTCGCCTATTGATGGCACCCGAGCTTCCGCGATGACCACACCCGGGCTACTTTCCGGAATTGCTCTGGGTCTTGGGGCTCTGCTCTCAAGCGATTTTGGATTGCATCCAAGTGCGACGATTTTCGAAGTCGATTCTAGAAATCATTTGGCTCCAAGAAGACCTCTCGGCACAGTTCCGTGGGGCCAAGGAGCCTTTTCCGCCGCGACCCGCTTCGGGGACTGGTGGCTTTGTGGGAAAATGATTGGCGAAGGTATCTACTGCATGCCCACCACGTCAACTCCATGAGCGCTGACTGTTCCGATTGCTATAGTGGATATGACGATATGATGTTAACAAGACTGCCACATCTCTCCGAGATCTATAGCCGATTGATAGGATTTGGGCCCTTGTTGGTGGTAGCGATAGCCTCGGGACAGGCTTCTTGCGCTCCTATGGTGAGCACGCGTCAAACACCGATTGTGAAAATAATGGCAGCAAATTCATTGGACAAACTCGATCTCGAATCAGTTCACAGGCATCCCATAGCCTGCTGGTCACGGGGTTCCGCCCATTTGGAGGCTGTCGCTGATCAAGTTGATCCGTTGGAGGGTCGAGTTGAGCTAGCTGCGGTGGTTTCCGCTATTCCGGCGCGATGCTGTCCCATGCAACTATCTGTTCACAGACTCAATTGCGGCTCGGAATTGATCATCGGCTGAACGATGTCTCGGGCTTTATAAGAATTCTGGATCTCTAATGCCTTTTTATCTCAGGAACTTGGAATCCTGCTCCGTCGCCGATCTCGTGGCGCTGGTGGAGGATCTGTTGCAGCGGGTGGCGGCGCTGGAGGCAGAGAATGCGAGTCTTAAGCAGCACGTGCGCGCCTCGATGCGGGCCGCTGCTCCATTGTCGAACGGCAAACCGAACCCTTTTCCGAAAAAGCCCGGACGTTGGGCGGGCGAAGGATGGTTGGTACGGCGAGCTATGCTAGTGCCGGGTCCTGAGGATGGCGTGGAGGAGATCCACGTCCCTCCTGATTCGCCGGATCGTCCGCGGTGGGTGGATTCGCTGGAGGTGGTGGAACAAAGCGCCTCCGTAGAGGACACGCTTCCGCATCCCGTCCGCTGCATTCGGCTCTTCAGTGTGGAGCCGGGCCGTTGCCACGTCTGCCGGTGGACGGGGCGGGGTCGGCATGAGGGCCTCGCAGCCGGGCAGCACGGAGCGACCCCTCACCGTACCGGCCCCAAGGTCATGGCTCGGGTGCTCACGCTTTATTATCATTACGGACGGCCTCTGAGCACAGTCTTGGATGTCATCGCGGCCGCAACCGGAATTCGCCTGACGCAAAACGCGCTGACTCAGGCCGTCGTGGGCCTTGCTGCGGAGCGCGGAGTTGTTAACAATAACTATCAGGAACTCCGGGCCGCCGGCCCTGGTTCTGCGTTGGTCAACACCAACGACACAGGATGGCGCGTCGCTGGCGCGCGTGCCTTTCTCACGGGGTTTTTCACGCCGATCCTTGCGGTGTGTCGAATTGGTCAGGGGCTCGATCATCAGCCGGACTACCGTAGGCTCAGGGACGCTGGCCATGAGCGGCTGCTGGATGAGATCGGGAGGCAACACGAACAGGGCCGGGCGCTTTTGTTCCTTGAGCATCCCGAGATCGAGTCCACGAACAACCGTGGTGAGCGAGGGCTGCGTCGAGCGGTGATTGCCAGGGCGGTGTCTCATTGCTCGGGGAACGAACAGGGTCCCCGAACCGACGAGGCGATGAAATGCGTGACTGCGACACTTGCCGTTCGGGGCCACTCCGTCGCTCGGGCCCTCGGCGATCTCATCCAGCTGGTACAGCATTTATATATTAGTGAGCACCAACACCTGAAGAGAGCCCGCCAATGAATACTCAACCCGTGCTTAATGATTCCGAGAACACGCTTATCGTGTTCTTGCACGCATACAGCCACAGCCCAAAAAACCTGGAGGACATCGTCTCTGCGTCCGTTTCAGACTTTCCAAACGCACACATTCTCTGCCCTCTACTGCCGACCTCCGTAATATCGACCAAGAGTCCGAACAGCATAGTTATACAAATTCTTGAGGAGATAGATCTTGCGTTTAAGGCAACTCTGTCTAATAATCGACAATATAAGCGCATCATTCTGGTTGGCCACAGCCTCGGCGCGCTTCTCGCAAGAAAGGTGTATGTCGTTGCATGTGGTGAAAGAGTCAAAGCACCCTTCGGTCCAGAATACGATGGCCAGCGAAAAACTCATGGCACCTTAGTTCCGGCGCGCGAGTGGGCTCACTTAGTAACTCGAATTGTATTGCTTGCTGGTATAAACAGAGGATGGAGGATATCGCACCATCTTAACATGGTTCGCGCGCCACTTTGGGCAATTGGTTTAGCCATCGCTCATGTAATGCGAGCGATAACGGGCCGAACCTTTCTGATAACGACAATCCGCCAAGGCGCTGAGTTCATCACCGAACTTCGCATACAGTGGATCTGCATGCTCCAAGATCTAGTTGACGCTGAAGGGTTGGAGGTCGACGAGCGAAGAGCACCAACTGGTACCGCAACGACCATCCAACTCCTTGGATCGCAGGATGATTTGGTCGGCCCTGAAGATAACATCGACCTTGTTTCTGGTGGCGATTTCTATTATTTGGATGTTCCCAAGTCCGGCCATGAGAATGTCATTGCTCTCAGCGACCCGGCCTACGGTCCGGAGCGCAGGAGACTGTTTCTTCTCGCTTTATCCGGAACGGTGAAGCAATTGGAGGCCGAGTCAATCGTCCCGTCGGATGACAAATTCATTTCGCCGAATGTCGCCGTTCGTCGAGTGGTTTTCGTTATACATGGCATACGCGACGCGGGATACTGGACGCACAAGATCGCACGAAGAATAAAGCGTCGAGCTGGTCCAGCGTTATCAGACTGGGCGACGGAGACGTCAAGTTACGGCTATTTTCCAATGTTACCATTTATTTTTCCGTGGTATCGTCGTAGAAAGGTCGAGTGGTTGATGGATCAGTATACCGAGGCGTTGGCGCGTTTTCCAAATGCAACTTTTTCATATGTTGGACATAGTAACGGCACCTATTTGATTGCAAAGGCCCTCCAACTCTATCCGTGCTGTAGGTTTGATAATATCGTTTTTGCAGGTAGCGTGGTGTCCGTGAGCTATGACTGGAGACAACTGTTAGACGCCAATCCCCCCAGAGTGAATGCTGTCCTTAACTTTGTGGCTTCCAGAGATTGGGTTGTCGCCTTCTTCCCAAAGCTTTTCCAAATGTTCCGGCTGCAGGACCTTGGAAGCGCAGGCCACGACGGCTTCACACTTGCTGGAACCACTAATGTCCACGAGCGAAAATACATTGATGGCGGCCACGGAGCCGCAATTGGTGAGGAACAATGGAACCTAATTGCAGACTTCGTCCTCTCCGGAAAACCTCCTAGCGAAGATGGAATTCCAAACCAAGTATCGAAGCGGTCGTGGTTTGTTCGAACTTTTGGCAGTTTTCCTCTGGTAGTATGGTTGATTATAGCTACATTCCTAGCCTTGATCTGGTTTGGAATACTATTAATCATTAAGTCGATGCCTCTTGGACCCGTCACTCAAGGCATTGCGATTGGTGTTGGTACGACTGTGTATTGCCTCATCATCTGGTTGGCAATCACAAGGCTGTAGCGTGCCCAAATTCCTCGTTTACGTTTCAGAGGTCCGCTGAATTCTGCTCCACGGCCCACCCGCACTCTCCACCCAGAGTAAGCCTTTGACGGGGGCCCGTCGGATCGAAGGTGCGGGAATCGACCGGCGGCGTGACGATGCTGGCCATGAGTCACTCAACATCTCGGTATCGGCGCGCGGCTCTGCTGCGCGATCTGGAACGCAGCGGGCTTTCGGTCGCCGAGTTCTGTCGGCGCAAAGGGATTGCCTACAGCACCGTCGCAGCGTGGCGCGCGCCGGAACGGCGACTTGTCGCTCCCAGGTTTGTCGAGATCGAAACCGTGCCGCCGGCGGCCGCTGCTGCCGCACGCCCTGAGCGTCACACACCAGACCAGCGTCATGCGGCGGCTCTCTGTGCCGAACTCACGCTCTCGGGAGGTGCGGTGCTGCGCGTCTATGCATCCGCCGGCGCAGGAGGTGCCTCATGATATTCAGTTACCGCCTCAGCAATACACATAGGTCCGAAGGTGCGCGGGCGAGGTTCCCGCGGATGATGGATGCATGATTCAGGCCACTGTTTCCGAACGGTCCGCGCGTTGGCGCGGTCTGCTGGCAAGGCAGAGTTCCTCGGGTTTGAGCGTCGCCGCGTTCTGCCGGCGCGAGGGTGTGGCCCTATCCACTTTTCATTGGTGGAGGCGGAAGCTCGCAGGTCCAGACTGACGTGGTGCCCTTGCTTCCGTCGACTGGGTGGAGGCCCAGCCGTTGACGACGCCGTCTCCTCCCAGTGACGCAGCCGTCCGGCTCTGCAATGCGCGCAGCGGGATCTGGATCGAGTTCGCACCCAGCCGCGCCTCCGATTCAACTCCGCCTATTTTCTCGGCGGACACAAGGTCAGGTTGGACTGCCCCATGCGGTCGGACTTGAGGTGCTGACTTTTCAAGCTTACAACTTTCCCCGTGCAAGTGACCCTTACTTCCGAGCGTTCGATCACCATTCCGCCCGATGTATGGGAGGCGTTTGTTGAAGGCTGGAAGGATCCGTGGGCCGGCCTAACGACGAATGAGGTGATGGATGAATTGCGCGGACCCGTGGCGTTGCCTCCCGACATAGTGCCATGAGAATGACCCTCGACTTGCCCGACGCGATTTTTGAGGAAGCAAAGGCCCGTGCTGTCCAGGAGGGCGTCTCGCTTGAGGAACTGCTCGTCACATACATTGAGGCTGGCCTGCGTGGACCGCAACAATCGGCAGAGGACACGGTTCCTCGCAGTCCCCATCCACTCCCCGTGGCGTGGGAGGCCGATGGCACTGCGACTCCGGCGCTTTCCAATGCGGAGCTGTACGCCATCCTCGAAAAAGAAGAGATCGCGAGTTTCCACCGCGTTGCCAACCAGTCTCAGGCACGACCATGATCGATCATCTGGTTGGGAATAGTCAGATCGGGAGCGGAAGGGATTCGGGGATGGTGGTATTTCGGTGCGGTTGCGGGTTGGGGGAAGTGGGCGATGTGTGTGAGTTTTCATGATCCCTAGCCTGTTGATTCCTGTATGACCCTGCGCGTTCTTTCTGTTATCGGGATGTTCTGGCTGGGGATTGCGGAGTCGGAGGCGGCGGTTGCGATGGTGGTGGTGCCGGATGGGGTGGGTGGGACGCGGTACACGTTTGAGGAAGTGTCAGCGAATCCGCTGGTGCCGGTGAGCATGGTGCTGAGCAGTGGCTTCCGGATGGAATTGCCGCCGGGGATGTTTGTGGCGAGCGGGCCGGGCTCTGGTGGGGCGAGCGACATTGTGGGCGTGTTTCCGGCGATTGCGCGGGTGAGGGAAACGGGGAGCGGTGGGGCGTATGATGTGGTCTCGCTGCTGATCGGGGCGGACGGAGGTTATGCCTCGTTCGGGTTTGATCGGGCGTTCGTGCCGGGGCCGGGGCAGAGTGAGGCTCGGTTTGCGCTGGTGCCGGGTGCGCCGGGAAGTCTCGGGATTGCGCCGGAGGCATTGGTGCCAGGAACGCATGTGGTCAGCTCGGTTTTGTTTGGGTCGGTGACGGTCACGGTGGTGCCGGAACCGGGGAGTGCGGGATTGCTGGCGGTGGCGGTGCTGATGGCCCTGAGGCGGCGGGGTGGTGGGCGTGTGGTGGTTGCGGGGGGAGTTTTTTGCTGAATTCGGCGCACCGGAGGCTCCCTGCTGGAATGGGGACGTGTATGTCAGTGGAATTTCCGGCGACAGCGCCTTCGCGGACCCTGTGGCCAAGACGAACCTGCCTGCGATCTTCCAGCAGCACGGCCTTGAGATCGTCCACAGTCAGGAAGCCGGACACTCGATTTTTCATTTGCCCTGCAGCCAGTTCCGATGGAGAACTGAGGTATCAAACCCGCCGCGCCTATGCTTGCATGCCTAATTCGGCGGGTGTTTTTTGCCCTGAAGGCCCGGCTTGGAGGAGAGGGGGGAGGTCGTGAATGGCACCAAGCCGATGCTGATATTGGAGCAGCAGGCAGACATGTTGATTTCACCAACTCAACCCGCCTGATTAGAGCGCTGGCGGTAGCTCTGCAGATCAGCTGTATCGATCTGATCGCCGGGAACTAGCACATAATGACGCTCGTCCACGATTCGAACCATTCCATCGACATCGAGACAGAGTTCAAAAAGTGCGATTCTGGAGTCATCCATGAACTGAGCTGATATGGCCCGGCATCTCAGGTTCGGAAACTTCTCGGAACAGCATGCGATGTCCTGCTTCGCCTGAACAACCGACAACTGATCGCCGCCGCCCTTTGCCTGCACTGGAATGATGTATTGGCAACCGCAGCGGTCGACACCAACGTACACTTCATCAATCTCAATTTGTCCCAGCCTTTTCACCGTCGTCCGCAAATGGTTCTGCAGGGAGTATGATGCCACACCAAGAAAAACGTCGATCAGGCGATTGTAGCGGACCTTTGCGAGAAGTGCCTGTTCATCAGACAGTGAATTGGTAGAGATGATTTCAGGGGTTGCGTCCGGCAGCTTGATCGTCACAAGATTCGGGTTAGGTGCGATACGGTTGACCGGGACCAGCCGAAATTCGTAAAGCCCGCGTCCAGCGCCCTCTATGACCCATTCCTTTCCTGTCGGTTGAGTCGAGAGAATCTCCGGAGGGAGCTCATTCCGATATCGAAAAGAATACAGGATATCGCCGAGGTTTTTTAGATTCCTGATGCCAAGGCGGTCGGCAGCTTCCGTCAGTTCCTCTCTCGAAAACGGGATGGACGTCGTTCCGCTCGTGTAGGCTTTCTTGAAGATTGCAGCGACCACCGCTTGGTAGCGATTGGGAT
Organism: Verrucomicrobiaceae bacterium; assembly: GCA_027483175.1. Lineage (GTDB taxonomy): Bacteria > Verrucomicrobiota > Verrucomicrobiia > Verrucomicrobiales > V1-33 > V1-33. The sequence goes on from JAIXVE010000185.1 coordinate 31,405, forward strand.
TTCTCTTCTTCATGCGGATTGGATTGTGAGATTACAGAGCCGCGCGGCCTCTGTTTCGAGTTGTGTCCGCTTGCGGTCACCGCTTTTGCGGTCCCGTTTCTGAATGGGCATCGCTACACCCCAGTGCGCTGAAGCCTGAGACATATCGGCATGGAGCAAGGCTGGATCCCCGAGGGCAATTGGGACTACTCCCGGTTTGGGTGCAATTCCCATCGCATTGATGAGCGCCGATGCCACTGCGCGGGCCAGTGGAGGAGGCACTGAGTTTCCTATCTGACGAGCTCCGTGCCACTTGGTGGAATGGAAGCGAAACCAGTCCGGGAACCCATGCAGCCGTGCCATTTCGCGGACGGTAACACAACGCGGGTGATGATAGTGAATCGGTCGCGGACTGGTGAACGCTCCCCTAGCAGCATCAGTTCCGGCCCGGAGAGTGTTCGATACCCCGTCTGGGGGAAGCTTGAAGAATCTTGAAATCGGTTCAATTTCACCCGACTTGGTTCCGCTGAAGCGCCGGGTTGAAATTTCCGAATGCTCTGTCCGAGCGCTGGATGTCAGCATCTCTGAATTCCAAAGTCTCACATCGCCATAGTGCCATGAGGTGGCGTCGAGGCATCGCATCTCCCTGGCATATTGGGATGGCTTTCCCCATCGGGGAGGCTTGACTTCGTCCTGATACTTCAGTTCTGAAAATGCATCAGCATTAGGAAGATCATCAAGCGCATCCCTACACGACGGCCCCGCCGGCAGATTCAGTTCATAATGGCATCCCGCTTTCGTGGAGACAGCCAGCGGATAGTCAGGCGCTCTCAGTTTTCTCCTTGCACCCAACAGAAACAAGCGTTTTCGGTCCTGCGGGACTCCGAATGAAGCTGCGTTCAGAACCATCCATGGTAGCCTGACTTTGTATCCGGCGGAATCGAACGCATGGATCAACTCTTCCAGAAACTTTCTGTGGCTACCCACGGTCAGACCCTTGACGTTCTCAAAAACAAAGTAATCGGCTTCGAGTTCCGAAACAATGCGGACAAAATCAAGCACTAGGCTGTTGCGGGGATCTTCCAGAGCTCGTTTGCCAATCATCGAAAAACCCTGACAGGGCGCGCCACCGAAAACGACATCCACTTTGCCAGTGATGCCCGCAAGCTTCCGAATGAGATCTCCCGTCACATTCTGAACCGAGTGAGGAATCATCACACAGTTCGGAAAGTTGAACTTATGAATGCAGCAGTGGATCGGATCGATTTCCACCGCGGCGGCGATGTGGAAACCCGCCTGCTCGAAACCAAGAGACATTCCACCAGCGCCAGCAAAAAGATCGACGCCGACCGGTCTAGACGATCCAGCTTCACGTATCATGACCCTCTTATGATTTCGCTTCTGTCCCGGTTCAAGGGAGTTTTCGGACGTCGGCTTGAGTCCGGTTACGGACTGCTTGAGTTTTGGGGGGAGGAGGGTCGGAGGGCGTGACGATCCGCGACCAGCCACAACGGGGAGTTCCGTGGGATCCCCCGCGGTAAATAGGGAGTTCATCACAGCTGCGGCTTGCGGGGAAAAGGCAATTGTGCTGTCTCCGGGCGAACACGCTTCGGTTTTGGCCGCTCTGCTCTTACTCGAAGATGTATTCCAAACGCTCATGGGCGGTTTCGGCAGCGATGTCATCCCGACCCGTGCTAGAGACCGATGCGGCGCGCTCCTGCTCCCCGGCCTTCCGCGTAACCCCGCCGCTGAAACGCGGGCGGCGGCGTCACCGGTATAGGGGCGAGCCTGCATCAACGGGAGCGACGCTGAGAGAATCGGAGCAGTCTGCTGTCCGGCTTCAATTGGGTCGGTGACGGTGACGGTGGTGCCGGAGCCGGGGAGTGCGGGACTGCTGGCGGCGGCGGCGCTGATGGCCCTGAGGTGGCGGGGAGGTGGGGGTGGGGTGGTTGCGGGGTGAGTTCTTCCTTGAAGGTGGCGGGTGGGGGGTGATGGATGGGGATCCCCATTTTCCTGACTATTTCATGCACAAACTGCTCGTTACCGGAGGCTCCCTGCTGGAGGGGGATGTCTATGTTAGTGGATCGAAGAATTCGGCGCTGCCGATTCTGGCGGCGACGCTGCTGACGCGGGACCGGTGTGTGATTCACCGGGTGCCGGATTTGAGCGACACGAATTACATGACGCAGATTCTGGCGAGTCTGGGGGCGCATGTGGAACGGGCGAGCGGGACGGTGATGGTGGAGGCGGAGGAGGTGAAGAGTGAAGCGCCGTACGATCTGGTGCGGCGGATGCGGGCGTCGATCTGTGTGATGGGGCCGCTGCTGGGTCGGACGGGGGAGGCGATGGTGTCGCTGCCGGGTGGTTGTGTGATCGGGGATCGTCCGGTGGATCTGCATTTGCGGGGTCTGGAGCAATTGGGGGCGAGTGTTTCGGTGCAGGGCGGGAACATGCACATCAAGGCGGTCGAGGGCATGGGTGGCCGGGAGGTGAACATGCGGGGCAAGCATGGGTCGACGGTGCTGGGGACGGACAATCTGATGATGGCGGCGGTGCTGGTGCCGGGGACGACGGTGATCGAGGGGGCGGCGATGGAACCGGAGGTGGAGGACCTAGCGAATTTTCTGATCCGAATGGGCGCGAAGATTGAAGGGGCGGGGACGCGTCGGATTGTGATTGAAGGGGTGCGGGAGCTCCACGGGGCGGAACACACGGTGATTGCGGACCGGATCGAGGCGGGGACGTTTCTGATTGCCGGAGCGATTGCGGGCAAGCGGGTGACGCTGCGGCGCTGCTGTCCGGAACACATGACGGCGTTTCTGAAGACCCTGACAGACAGTGGTTATCCGGTGACGGTGGAGGGCGACAGCATCACGGTGTCGCGCGCCGAGAATCCGCGGGGCGGGGAGATTCGCACGGAGCCGTATCCCGGATTTCCGACGGACATGCAGGCGCAGTTCACGGCGCTGTATGCTAGTGTCCCGGGGATCAGTGTGATCACGGAAACGATTTTCCCGCAGCGGTTCATGCACGTGCCGGAACTGAACCGGATGGGGGCGCAGATCACGCTGGAAGGGGCGACGGCGGTCATCAAGGGGGTGCCGCAACTGAGCGGTGCGCCGGTGATGGCGAGCGATCTGCGGGCGAGTGCGGCGCTGGTGCTGGCGGGGCTGGGTGCGGAAGGCGAGACGGAGATCAACCGGCTCTATCACATCGACCGCGGTTACGAGCACATTGACGACAAGCTTTCGCGGCTGGGGGCGAATGTGCGCCGGGTGAAGGCGTGACGCGGCGCGGGCTTGCGGTCGGCGGCTGGGTGAGGCGCGGGCGCGGGCGGATATTTCGGTTGGCAAGGCGGGTGAAGCCGTTAGCATCGGGCTGCTGCCGGAGTGGCGCACAACAAACTTATGAAGCTGACATTCAATCGATTCCTTGGCGCTGTGGCGCTGATTTCCGGTATTTGTGGTCCGGTGCGGGCGGCTGAGCCTGATGCGGCTGAACTGTTGCGGGGGATGTCGGCGAAGCTGGCGTCGGCTCCTGGTTTCCAGTTCAAGGCGGTGCGGGAGATTGATGCGTCGCTGCTGGAAGGCCGGGATGTGGCGGAGAAGGCGAAGGTTTCGGTGGCGGTGTCGCGGCCCGGGAAGCTGGCGGCGACGTCGGAGAGCAAGACGGGAAGCCGTCGGATTGTGGCGGACGGGGCGACGTTGTCGCTCCTTGATGTGGAGTCGAATTACCATGCGGTGCTGCCGATGCGGACGGACATTGACGGGCTGGTGGCGAAGCTGGACCGGACGTATGGATTCACGCCGCCGCTGGCGGAGTTTGTGGTGAGCGATCCTGCGGCGAAGATGCGCGGGCATGCGCAGACGGTGACGTATCTGGGCCGTGCGAAGGACGGCGGGTTTCTGGGTCTGGGCGGGGTGGCGTGCCACCGGATCGGATTGAGTGGACCGGTGGCGGATGCGGAATTGTGGATCGGGGTGGCGGATCAATTGCCGCGGCGGTTGGTGGCGACGTTCAAGCGTGACGGACAGCCGCAGGTGCGCGTGCGGTTCAAGGGATGGCAGCTGGGAGTGCCGGCTGCGTCGCAGTTTGCCTTCGTGCCGCCGAGCGGCAGTGAAAAGATCGAGATGCTGAGCACCGCGGAGATGGAAGCGGCGGCGAAGCGTTGATTGCATTGGATAACCCGAACCAGAAAGACTGAACTATGAAGACTTCCCTGAAGATTTCCCGGGCGATGGCCATGGGTGCGATGTTGTTGGGCATGGCTGCGGTGGCGCAGGCTGATGTGTATGGTGTGCGCGGCCCTCGTGGCGCGGCGGTGGTGGGTGAAGACCGGGCGGCGGCGGTGACGCGTCGCGGTGTGGCGGTGAGCGGGCCGAACGGGACCGCGGTGGCGCGTCGTCCGGTGGCTCCAGCGCCCGTGGTGGTGGCTCCGCGTCCGGTCGTGGTGGCGCCAGCGCCGGTGGTCGTGGCTCCGCGTCCCGTGGTGGTTGCGCCAGCGCCGGTCGTGGCGGCTCCGTTGCCTGCCGGGTATGTGCGGGTGGTGCCTGCTGGGTATCGGACAGTGGTGTACCGCGGGTACAACTGCAGGTATGTCGGCGGCGTGTATTACCGGCCGGTGATGTATCAGGGTTCTACGGTGTACGTGGTGGTACACTGAGAGGAGAGATTTCCAGATCGGATTGTGCGGCGGCCGCGAATGTTGATTCGCGGCCGCCGTTTGCTTTTGGCGGGCGAGGGTTGAGCGTTTCAAGTCACAGGCAAGATGCCTGTGTCAGTGTGCTAGATGCGGCGGAGGACGACGCTGCCGAGGGCGCTGGCGAGGGCGAGGAGGGAGCACCATGATTCGAGGCCTTTGCGGGTGCGGGCGGGGCGGAGCCCGTCGCGGACGGTGGCGGGTGCGAAGGCGGGTGCGGCGGCGAGGGCGGGTGGGACGTCGCGGCTGAGGCGGTATTCGGGCGGGGACGGGCGATTGTAGTGGAGGACCTTGAGTTTGTTGGAGTCCTTGTCGCGGAGGCGGAGCGTGAGTTTTTCGCGGCCTTCGAGGGGGAGGGAGGCGGTGTAGCGTCCGAGACCGCGTTCTTCGATGGTGACTGGGAATTCGCGGCTGTTTTCGTCGACGGCGAGGGCGTCCCATTGGAGATTGCCGACGGGCATGCCGTCGGGGTCGCGGCGGGTGATGTCGATGAGCCAGCGGTTCTGGTCGATGGCGGAGCGGACCTCCATGCCCTCGGTGTCGTTTTTGCGGAGGATGGAGCGGAGGACCTGGGCCCAGAATTTGCCGCAGCCGTCCCATGCGAGCCATTCGCCGCCCCATTTTTCGGTGAGGTCGGAGGTGAAGGAGAGCCCCTGGCCGAGACCGAAGCGGCCGATGGCGAGGAGAGGGTCGCCGGTGTCTGCGGAGAGGATGGTCTGGGTGGCGGGTTTGGCTTCGGTCATGACGTAGCCGAGAGCGGAGGGGAGACTGTCGGCGTAGCCTGCGAGCATGGGGTGGTCGGTGGTGACGATGGGGGCGTAGACGTCTTCTTTGATCGCGCTTTTGCTGGCCTGCATGGTTTCGCGCGTGAAGATCTGGGGGACGGTGTTAGGGTCGGTGGCGGCGTAGAAGCGTCCCTTGCCGATTTCTGCGATGGACTGGAGGAGATCGGCTGAGGCGCCGTCGCCGAGAGCGACGGTGGAGACGGTGACGCCGCTGTCGGCGAGACTCTGGGTGAGTTCGGCGAAGCCCTGGTCGGGGGTCTGGCCGTCGGTCATGCAGATCATGTGTTTGACCTTGGCGGCGCAGTTATCGAGCATTTGTTTGGCCTGCTGCATGGCCGGGTACATGTCGGTGCCGCCGCCTGCTTCGATGGTATCGATGGCGGCCTGGATGGCGTCTTTTTCGGAGGCGCGGCGGAGGTCGGAGACGATCTGGGGTTCGCTGTCGAAGCCGATGACGGCGATCTGGTCCTGGGGGCCGAGGAGTTCGACGGAGGCTTTGGCGGCCTGGCGTGCGAGGGCGATGGGGAGCCCTTCCATGGAGCCGGATTTGTCCATGACGAGGACCATGGCGAGGGAAGGTTTTTCCTTTTCCTTTTCGAAGCGGCTGACGAGTGGGAGGACGTCTTCGACTGGGGTCTTGTAGTAACCGCCGAGGCCGAAGGAGTTTTCGGAGCCGAGCATGGCGAGGCCGCCGCCGAAGTCCTGGACGTAGCGCTTGAGGAGATCCATCTGGCGGGCGTTGAGGGACGTGGCGGGGACATCGGCGAGGACGACGGCTCCGAAGGAGAGGAGTTCGTCCATGGTTTCGGGGACCCCGTTTTCGCCGCGGACGTCGACATCGAATTCCTGTTCCTGGAGGGCGCGGGAGATGCCGCGCATTTCCTTAGGGGATTTGTGGATGACGAGGAGACGGCTTTTGCCTTTGACCTCGATGGTGGTGGAGGCCTGATTATTGATAGGGAAGCGGTCCTGAGCGGGGACGAGTTCAGCGGTCCAGAGACTGGCCCCGGGGGTGGTCATGGGGATATCGAATTCGATCGAGTTGGGGCTGGTGGCGGAGAGGCTGATGGGTTTTTCTGCGACGGCGACGCCCTTGCTGAGGATGCGGACCTTGGCCTGCATGTCGCGGTTGGCGGCGAGGCGGACGTTGAGGCGGACGATTTCGCCGGCGAAGGCGGAGGGGGTATTGGGTTCGACGGAGACGATGGAGGCTTCGGGGTCGGAGAGACTGTCGAGGCGTTGCCAGACGACGTCGACGTCTTCGCGGCGGAGGGTTTCCATGGCTGCGGCGATGCTGCCGTCGGTTTCGAGGCCATCGGTGAGGAGGACGAGGCGGCGGCTTTTGCCGGCTGGGAAGGCGAGTCTGGTGCTGAGGACGGCGTCTGCGAGTCTGGAGGCCGAGCGGAACTGGTCATCGGCGATGCCTTTGCTCCATGTGTCGAGTTCTTTGGCGAGGTCTTCGGTTTTGCGGAGGCGGACGCCGTTGGCGAAGGAGAAGACGGAGTGGGAGTCGCCGGAGCGGAGGGAGGTGACGGCGGAGTTGACCTCGTCGACGGCTTTGCGGGAGGCGGTGGGGTCGACGCTCTGGGAGACATCGACGAGGAAGACGACGTGGGCGTCGTCTGCGTCTTTCATCCAGCCTGGGCGGCAGAGGGCGAGGACGAGGAGGATGACGGCGAGGCAGCGGAGGAGGAAGGAGGCCGTCATGAGGCGTTTCGGCCTATCCACGAGGGTGAACCAGAAACCGCCGGCCAGCACAAGGAGGCTGAGCAGCCACCACAACGGAGAGAGATAAGTGAGGTGCATGGAGCGGGGAAGTCGCGGGAGGTTATGGCTGCTGGCGGGGGCGGTGTCCACCGGGAAGCGGTACGGTTTGGGGGAGAGGGATGAGGGTGGAGCGCGGTGTGTCGGGATTGGTGAACGAATTCCGGGGGCGGCGGGGCATTTTCCAGAGGGCTTCGTAGCGCTGCCGCCGGGAGTCCTGTGAGGGGGCTGGGCGGAGGTGGGTTGAGTGTGAGGGAAAGTGGTGCGAGTGGAGAGAAGAGGAGGGGGCGAGGGGTCCTTCAAATGGGGGGTGCGGGTGGAAGTCCTTGACGAGGCGGGTGTTGATGGAGAACATGTTGCATGCGAACCTGCTTCGTGATGGGATGGACGCTGATGGCTTTTGGGCTGTCGGGGCAGGCGGCGACGACGATTTACACGGACCCTGCGGTGTTTCTGGCGGCGGTTGGGGGTGTGGTGACGGAGGGATTTGACGGGCTGCCGGAGCCGGGGAACGAACTTGGGGAGACGCGGAGTTTCAGTGTTGGGGGGATTTCGGTGGTGGCGTCGACGGGGAGCGAGCTTTACACGGCTGGGAGTGCGCTGGATATCTGGCTATCAACCGTGGTGCCGGAGCAGGTGATTGATTTTGATTTTTCGGGGGACGCGCTTTATGCGGTGGGGGGCAATTTTTTCACTTCGGATGTGAGTGGATACCGGACGCCTGGCAGTGTGGAGGTGATGATCAATGACGCGACGAGCTACACGGTGACGTATTCGGTGGCGACGTCGTTTGTGGGGTTTGTTTCTGATGAACCGATCACGAGACTGAGTGTGGTGGCGGTGCAGCCTGGGAGCGGGCCGGTGTGGCCGACGGCGAACAACCTTGTGTTCGGTGGGGTGTCGGTGGTGCCGGAGCCTGAATCGGCGATGATTCAGGGATTGGTGGGCTGGGCGGGGGTGATGGTGGCGATGCGGCGGAAGCGCCGCTGAGGGGGAGGTGTCAGGGTTTGCCGAGGGCCTGGCGGATGTCGTCGACGGTGGCGGGTTCCTCGTTGGTGCCGCTCATGATGAGGCTGGTGATTTTTTCTGCGGTGCCTTTGTCGGCGTTGATCATCTTTGGCTGAGTGAAGCCTTTCTGGGCGTCTTTTTCGGCTGGATAGTAGTAGCCGGTGCGGGCGGTGCGGTCGCTGCCGGGGAAGTCGCGGACATTGGCGGCGCGGTCCTGATTGCGGTTAGTGTATGCGGCGACGGAGCGGTCCTGTTCGCGGAAGTTTTTGGAGGCTTCCGAGGAAGTGCTGCCGGATTCCGAGGCGGAGCTGCCGGAGAAGCGGGAGGTCATTTTCTGGAGGAACGACTGCTTGTCGGCGCTGCCGAGTTCCCTGGTGGAGCCGCCGTAGCGTTTGGCGACGAAGTCGCGGGTCTGGTTGAAGGATCGCATGTCCTTCTGGGCGGTCTTGCCGGAGAACATTTTGCCGCTGAGGGCGTTGAGGCCGCCGGAGCCGTTGGATTGATAGCCGAAGGGGTCGGCGGCCTGGAAGCGGGCATTGGGGTCGACTTCGCCGCCGCCGGATGCGGCGGAGAGACTGGTCTGGGTGGGGCCTGCGACGATGGTGCGCTGGGACTCGCAGGCCGGGAGGAGGGCGGCGGCGAGGGCGGCTAGGGTAGGGAGAAGGCGCATGGTGGGGTGGTCAGCGAGGTTGCTGGCGCCATTCGGTTAGAACGCCTTCGAGGTAGCGGCGGTAGTCCGGGCTGCGGGTGGCGCTGATGACGAGTTCGAATTCGGCTTCGCTGATGAAGCCGCGGTTGAAGGCGACTTCTTCGATGCAGGCGACCTTGAGGTTCTGCTGGTGTTCGATGGTGGCGATGTAGTTGCCTGCTTCGAGGAGACTGGCTGGGGTGCCGGTGTCGAGCCATGCGATGCCGCGGCCGAGGAGGCGGACTTCGAGGGCTCCGTCGTGGAGGTAGGCGTTGTTGAGGTCGGTGATTTCGAGTTCGCCGCGAGCGGAGGGTTTCTGTTTTTTGACGCGTGCGACGACGGATTCGTCGTAGACGTAGAGGCCTGGGACGGCGAAGTTGGATTTGGGGAGTTTGGGTTTTTCCTCGATGCTGATGACGCGGCGGGAGGCGTTGAATTCGACGACGCCGAAGCGTTCGGGGTCGCGGACGTGGTAGCCGAAGACGCAGGCACCTTTTTCCATGGCGAGTGCGGAGCGGAAGAAGTCGAGTTTCCCGTAGAAGATGTTATCGCCGAGGATGAGGGTGGCGCCGGAGCCGGCGAGGAAGTCTTCGGCGAGGAGGAAGGCCTGGGCGATGCCTTCGGGGGCTGGTTGTTCGATGTATTCGAGGCGGATGCCGAGGCGGGAGCCGTCGCCGAGGAGGTCGCGGAAGGCTGGGAGGTCCTTTGGGGTGGAGATGATGAGGATTTCGCGGATTCCGCCGAGCATGAGCGTGCTGAGCGGGTAGTAGATCATGGGTTTGTCGTAGATCGGGAGCAGCTGTTTGCAGGCGATGCGGGTGAGCGGATCGAGACGGGTGCCGGCGCCGCCGGCGAGGATGATGCCTTTCTTGTTCATGGGGGCCTTGCTGCTGTGGAGGAGGAATGAAGAAAGCAAGGATGGGGCGGGAGGGCAAGCGGGCAGCGGGGGCGGGAAAATCAGCGGGCTACGAGGGGATCATGAGGAGGAGGCAGGCTGCGCGGGAGGACCATGCGGCGGTGCGCCACCAGTTGGAGGAGACGAGACGCTGGTGGGCCTGGGGGTTGAAACCGGCGGCGAGGGTGTTGTGGAGAGGGATCTGGACGCGCCATGTGGCGAGCCAATTGAAGATGAGGGGCAGGAGACTGGCGAGGAGCCATGGATTGCGGTTGCCGAGGTAGACGAGGGCGGCGGCGGTGAGGAGTTCGGTGAGCATGAGGGGAGCGACGAGCCACGTGATGCGGGTGGTGTGCTGCTGGTGATAGGCTGGGAAGGTGTCGGGGCCGACGAGGGAGAACAGGGGATAGTGGACGAGCTGGATGGTCCAGATGAGGCCGGTGAGGGCGAAGGTTGCGGCGGCGTGGATGGGCAGGAGCGGGCACATGTCAGGCGGGCGAGGGGAGTTGAGCGAGGGCGGCGTAGTCGGGGCGGGCGGCGGCGGTGGTGTGGGAGAAGCGGCGGACGACGCGGCCGTGATGGATGAGGAAGACGCCGGGCATCTGGGTGGCATCGCCTTCGATGGGGCCGGGGCGATGACCGGAGAGGAAAGATGTCAGGCCGCGGCACCAGACGGAGAGGGCGAGGAGCTGGCGGAGGTTGCCGCGACGGAGGCCGAGGCCTTGATAGAGTTGGCGATGGGGATCGGAGACGGCGGGGACGTCTTCCATGCCGTAGCGGGCGGCGAAGGCGGCGAACGAATCGGCGGTGCCCATGTGGACGAGGGCCAGGGTGGTGCCGTTTTTGCGGATGGCGGTGCGTGCGGTGGAGAGGTCAGCCATGGCTTCGCGGCAGAACGTGCAGCCTGAGTGGCGGAGGAAGACGAGGAGGACGGGATGCTGCTGGGAGAGGGCGGCGAGAGTGGTGCCGGTGGAAGTGATGGCGTTAGAGAGGAGCGTGGCTTCGTCGGGCGGCTGGGAGTTGGCGGGTTCGTTCTGGAACTGATTCCATGCGTACTTGAGGATGAGGAAGAAGGGCACCCACCAGATGAGATCGTTGGTTAGGCAGTTGAGAGCGAAGGGCCATGGGAGGGCACCGGTCCAGAGGGCTTGAGCCATGCCGAGGGGGCCGAAGACTTTGCCGAGGAATCCGACGAGGACGATGGGCCAATGGCGGGCGGGATCGCTGGCGGCGATGGCATAGCCGAGACCGTAGACGCCGACGATCATGCCGATGCATTGCCAGAACTGCGGGTAGTTCGGCTGGGGCATGTCGAGCCATGTGAACAAGGCGCCAGGAAAGAGGACGGCGAAGGCACCCCAGAGGACATTGTAGAGCCCGGCGGCGAGGAGCACGTTCCGCATCCAGCGGGGAGGGGTGGTGGTCATGGGAAGTGAGAAGTGAGAAGTGAGAAGTGAGAAGTGAGAAGTGAGAAGTGAGAAGTGAGAAGTGAGAAGTGAGAAGTGAGAAGTGAGAAG
>JAIXVE010000082.1 GCA_027483175.1 Verrucomicrobiaceae bacterium
CTCCTGCTCCAGCCGCGTCTCTTCCGCGACTTCTGCCACGCCTTCCTCCCCGCCCTCGCCGACTTCGCCGACCTCAATCACCTCGACTACATCGACAAGGAACACCCAGGCTCCCGCCGCTCGCCACGCCGCAACGGCGACATCCTCATCAAATCCCGTCAGCACAACAAGGACGTTGCCTTCCTCATCCACATCGAAAGCCAAAGCGCCACCCACCCCGCCATGATCGAACGGACCGGCGAATACGCCCTCCGCGACAGCATCCGCTACCGTCTCCCCGTCCTCCCCATGCTCCTCCTCACAGGTTCCCTCCCTCGGAACCTCCGCACCCCTCAGCTCAACTGGGTCTTCGGCAAGGTCGCCTCCTTCCACATCAAATGCCCAGTCATCCAGTTCCAGAAACTCAACCCGGAACATCTCCTCCGCAGCCGCAACATCGCCGCCCTCGCACTCTCCGCCCTCACTCCCCTCTCCCCCGCCCAACAGGTCACCGCCATCGTCGAAACCCTCGCCGAATCCCTCCGCCAGAAACTCCCCCAAGACGACTTCGAAGCCGCCACCGAATTCGTCCGCCACTACATCTCCCTCGAAGACTCCCAGGCCTTGCAAGTCGCCTCCAAAGTCGCTACCATCGCCAAGAACGAACCCGCCCTCGCCGCCATGCCGAAACTCGTCAACCCGTTCATCCACGCCGGTCTTGTCCAGGGCCGCATCGAAGGCCTCGAAAAAGGCCTCGAAAAAGGCCGTGAAGAAGGCCGCCTCGAAGGCACCCGCCAGTTCGCCCTCCACCTCATGCTCCGGAAATTCCCAAGCATCCCCAAAACCGCCACCTCTCTCCTCCGCCGTCTCGACGAACCCCAACTCCTCGCCTTCGGCGATGCCCTCATCTCCCTCGACTCCGCCTCCGCTTGCCTCGCATGGCTCCGCCAAGCCCGTCGCTAGTCTCACCACGTCCCCGCCTCACCAGTCCGCAAGCCATGCCGAAACTCGTCAATCCCTTCATCCACGCCGGTCGTGTCCAGGGCCGCATCGAAGGCCTCGAAAAAGGCCGTGAAGAAGGCCTCGAACAGGGCCTCGAACAGGGCCTCGAACAGGGCCGACTCGAAGGCACCCGCCAGTTCGCCCTCCACCTCATGCTCCGGAAATTCCCAGGCATCCCCAAAACCGCCACCTCCCTCCTCCGCCGTCTCGACGAACCCCAGCTCCTCGCCTTCGGGGATGCCCTCATCTCCCTCGACTCCGCCTCCGCTTGTCTCGCATGGCTCCGCAAAGCCCGCAAATAAGCCTCATTCACCCCCTCGCAAATCCGTTAGGCACTCCTCCGCGGCCCGCCTCCCCGACACCAGCGCCCCGTTGATTGACGGCGTCGCCGTGTGATCGCCACACACATAAACCCCCGGCCGCACCCGCGTCGGCGATCCTCCAAACCTCGGCGCACACGCCGCCTCCTCCGGCAGGGCCTCCGCAATCACCCTCCCGCTCAGCAGCTCCCATTCCTCAACCTGCGGACCAAACCAGCCCGCCAGCTGCTTCCTCACCACCTCCGCGTCATCCCAACCCTCCACCCCTGGCAAGGTCGCCGCCGTAATCAGCGCCCTCCCCGGCGGCGCAAGCTCCGGACTCACGTTGCTCATCACCGCCGCATGATTCACCGGCCCGCTCCCCTCACCATTCAGCAGAACCGCCGCATCTCCTAACGGCGCAAGCTCCGCCCCAAACGCAAACGCTCCCGTCGCTCGCATCGCCCCCGGCGCCCGACCCAGCAATCGCCCCGCCTCAGGTCCCTCCACCGCCACCACCACCGCCCTCGCCCGCACCTCCGCCCCATCCTCCAGCACCACGCCTCCCTCCACCAATCCCCGCACCCGGCACCCCAACCGCACCACCCCGCGCGGCAGCAACCCCGCCAGTTGTCCTGACATCTCCCCCATCCCCAGCGCCGGCACCGCCGTCCCCCCAGTCGCAAACAACCGGTACAACCACGCAAACCACCGCGCACTCGTCCTCAATTCCCTATCCAGAAACACGCCGCCAAAAAACGGCCGGAAAAACATCTCCGTCATCTCCCCGGAAACACTCCGCCCTATCAACTCTCCCGCCCTCTCCTCCTCCATCTCCTCAGGATCCGTAAACCCGCTCGCCAGCCGCATCGTCAGCAACCCGCTCCTCACTTTGTCACCCCAACCCGGCGGCGTCTCCACCAGCGATCTCAATGCCGCCACCGGTGCTCGCAACGGATTCGCCACCCGCACCCACCGACCTCCCCATCGCACCATCGCCCCGGGGAAAAATTCCCGCAACCTCAGCGCCTCCATCTCAAACACCGCCCTCACCTCCGGATACGACGTCAGCAAAACCTGAAACCCACGGTCAATCCGATACCCTCCTACCTCATCCGTCCGCACCCGCCCCCCAACCCCATCCGACGCCTCGTACACCACCACCCTTCGCCCCGCCTCCACCAGCAACCGGGCACAGTTCATCCCTGCCATCCCGGCCCCAATAATCACAATCTCTGGCTCCATCCCCCCACATGCCACCCGCTCCGCCTCCACGCAATCCCTTCGTCTCCACCCACCCCTCTTTCATCAGAATCACGGATCATTCCCCAGTCGACGCCCTCACCCACCCCATCCCATCCTCCACCCATGCTCCTCAGGATCCTCTTCGCCGCCGCCCTCGCCGCGTCCGCTCCCGCAGAATCCTCATGGCGATCTTCCCCGGCAACCTCTCTCCCTAGCGGAAATCTCTGGCTCCGCTCATGGATCGTCGTCCCAGACGACATGGCCGATCCCAATGGCTACCCGCTCTGGCGCGACTCCATGACGCTCACGCTCCCGCCCATGGCCGCTCCCTTCTCCGTCTCCCTCAACGGCAAGCTCCTCCTCAACTCCCCAACCCCACGCCCAAACCAACCCACCCGCTTCAAAATCCCGCGCGACTCCTTCCAGCAATCCCGCGCCAATTGCCTCATCATCCGCATCCACGGCACCACGGAACCTAACAATCTATCCGCTCCCCCCGTCATCTCCGGCTACTTCGACGAGGTCAAACTCGACCACCCATGGGAAATCTCCAGCTCCGAACCAGACGCCGCTGACTCCTCCCCACGCGACCCCGCCAACGCCCCCGGCCACTACGCCCCGGCCGATTTCCACCCCGCCACCTCCGTCATGCAGGCCAGCCCGACGCCGGAACGCGGGCTCTTCGTCAGCCCAGCCGACGCCCTCCGTCTCCTCGAACCAGCCCCCGGCTTCGCCATCGACGATCTCCTCCACGAACCAGAGGTCGCCCAACCCACTCACGTCAGCTTCGACGAACGCGGCCGTCTCTGGGTCTCCCAATACCGCCAATACCCCTATCCGGCCGGCATCCGCATGATCAGCCGCGACAAATTCTACCGCTCCAAATACGACCGCACCCCGCCCCCACCACCCAATCACGACCGCGGCGCCGACCGCATCTCCGTCCACGAGGACTCCGACGGCGACGGCCGCTACGACCGCCACAAGGTCGTCCTCGACGGTCTCAACATGGCCAACGCCGCCCTCCGCGGCACCGGCGGTCTCTGGGTCATGAACCCGCCCTATCTCATCTTCCGGCCCGACGCCAACGGCGACGATGCCTTCGACGGCCCACCCGTCGTCCACCTCAGCGGCTTCGGCCTCGAAGACACCCACAGCGTCGCCAACGGCCTAACATGGGGCCCCGACGGCTGGCTCTACGGCGGCCAGGGCAGCACCACCACCTGCCGCATCACCCGCCCAGGCATCGACGCCCCCGACGCCAAGGGGCTCTACGTCGAAGGCTGCATGGTCTGGCGCTATCACCCCCAACTCCACACGTTCGAAATCTTCGCCGACGGCGGCGGCAATACCTTCGGCGTCTCCTTCGATGCCGAAGGCCGTCTCTTCACCGGCCACAACGGCGGCGACACCCGCGGCTGGCATCAGGTCCAGGACGGGCTCTATCTCAAACAAGGCAAGGACCCCTCCAAGTTCGGCCCCCCAGCCAATGCCTTCGCCTTCGGCGAACTCCCCATGATGGCCAGCCGCCACCCCATCCCGCGCTTCTCCCACATGCTCATCGCCGCAGAAGGCTCCGCCCTCCCCGATGCCTTCCGCGGCTCGCTCTTCGCCGCCGACCCGCTCCACCACTCTATCATCTGCGCCGACCGCATCCCCACTGGCTCTACCTTCGCCACCTCCGACCGCTCCATCCCGCTCGCCTCCTCCGACAAAACCTTCCGCCCGGTCTTCCTCGCCAACGCCCCCGACGGCTCCATCACCATCGCCGACTTCCGCGAGGAATACATCGCCCACGGTCAGAACTATCAAAGCCAGATCGACCCCGACTCCGGTCGCATCTACCGGCTCCGCAGCAGCTCGCTCCCGCTCGAAAAAAACCTCAATCTCGCCGCCGCCTCACCAGCAAATCTCGTCGCCACGCTCTCCCACCCTAATCTCTGGCACCGCCACACCGCCGTCCGTCTCCTCGCCGAAAAGCAAGACCTCTCCGTCATCCCCGCCCTCACCTCTCTCCTCGCCAACCCTAACACACACCCTGCCCTCGAAGCACTCTGGGCACTCCACCGGCTCGCACCCTCCGAAAACCTCACCCTCTCCGCTCTCCAGCACCCCGCCCCCATGGTCCGCGCATGGGCCCTCCGTCTCGCCGCCGACTCCCGCTCGCTCTCCCCAGGCGTCCTCGCCGCCGCCCTCAACCTCGCCCGCTCCGATCCCTCCCCCGAACTCCGCTGCCAGATCGCCTCCTCCGCTCGACGTCTCCCCGCCTCCCAGGCCCTCCCGCTCGTCGCCGCCGCCGCCACCCGCGACGAAGACCTCCCCGACGCCTTCATCCCTCTCCTCCTCTGGTTCACCATCGAATCCCACTGCGCATCGTCCCCCGACGCCGTCCTGACAACGTTCCGCAACCCCGCACTCCACGCCTCCTCCCTCGCCAGAAACTTCCTCGTCCCGCGCCTCATGCGCCGCTTCGCCTCCGCTGGCTCCCAGGACGGTCTCCTCGCCTGCGCCTCGCTCCTCACCAATGCCCCCGACCCCGCGTGGCGCGACGCCCTCCTCAAGGGCTTCGAAGACGCCTTCGCCGGTCAATCCATCCCCACCCTCCCCGACGTCCTCGTCTCCGCCCTCGCCGCCTCCGGCCGCATGACGCTCATGCTCCGCGTCCGTCAGCAGGACCCTAACGCCATCGCCGAAGCCCTCGCCCTCATCTCCGATCCCTCAAAATCCCCGGAATCCCGCCTCCTCACCATCCGCACGTTCGGCGAGGTCGCCCACCCGCCCGCAGAACCCGCCCTCGTCGCCATCGTCACCGGCAATCACCCGCCCGCCCTCCGCACCGCCGCCGCCACCGCCCTCCAGCGCTACCAGTCCCCCGCCACAGGTTCCACCCTAACCGCCGCATGGCCCCACCTCCCTCCCGACGTCCAATCCGCCACCCTCGGAACCCTAACCAGCCGCCCCGCATGGACCGCACCGCTCCTCGCCGCCGTCGCCTCCGGCACCATCCCCCGATCCCTCTTCTCACGCGACGTCATCGCCCGCATCAAATCCCACAAGGATCCCGCCATCATCGATGCCGCCGCCACTCTCTTCCCTCCACCCGCCCCGCGCGGCGACCTCAAACCCCGCATCGCCTCCATCACCAAGATCATCGCCTCCGGCACCGGCGACGCCTACAAGGGCGAACCGCTCTTCGCCTCCACCTGCGGATCCTGCCACCAGCTCTTCTTCAAAGGCGGCCGCATCGGCCCCGACCTCACTCCCTATCAGCGCGACGACACCGCCACTCTCCTCGTCAGCATCGTCGACCCCGACGCCGAAATCCGCGAGGGCTTCGAAAATGTCCTCGTCACCACCAAAGACGGTCGTTCCCTCGGCGGCTTCCTCGCCGACCAGAATGCCCAAACCATCAGTCTCCGCGGCTTCGACGGCGCTGACCTCATCCTCAATCGCTCCGACATCGCCTCGCTCACACCAGCCGGCCACAGTCTCATGCCCCCAGGCCTCCTCGACAACTTCTCCGACACCCAACTCCGCGATCTCTTCGCCTACCTCCGCCAGTCCCAACCCATCAGCCGTTGACCTCTTTCCCCTAACCTCCCCATGAAACCACTCCTCCCTCTCTTCCTCTCCGTCTCCCTCTCCTGCGCAGGCAATCTCCGCCTCGGCATCATCGGGCTCGACACCTCCCACGTCACCGCCTTCACCGAGGTCCTCAATGACCCCGCCCACAAGGACCACATCCCCGGCGCAACCGTCGTCGCCGCCTTCAAAGGGGGCAGCCCAGACATCCCCTCCAGCATCAATCGCGTCGAAGAATACACCGCCGTCCTCCGCGACCGCTTCAAGGTCACCATCTGCAACTCCATCCCCGACGTCTGCGCCATGGTCGACGCCGTCCTCATCGAAAGCGTCGACGGCCGCCCCCATCTCGATCAAGCCCGCGCCGTCATCGCCGCAAAGAAACCTCTCTACATCGATAAACCCATCGGCGGCTCGCTCCGCGACGCCATCACCATTCTCGACCTAGCCAAATCCGCAGGGGTCCCTGTCTTCTCTTCCTCTTCCCTCCGCTTCGCCAAATCCACCCAGGCCGTCCGCAACGGCAGCATCGGCAAGGTCCTCCACGCCGAAACCACCAGCCCATCCCCACTCGAACCCCACCACCCCGACCTCTTCTGGTACGGGGTCCACGGCTGCGAATCCCTCTTCACCGTCATGGGCACCGGCTGCCAATCCGTCACCCGCTCCACCTCGCCCGACGGCAAAATCGAGGTCCGCGGCTCGTGGTCCGGCGGCCGCACCGGCATCTTCCGCGAAAGCACCACCTACGGCGGCAAAGCCACCGGCACCACCGGCGAAGCCCCCGTCGGAGCCTTCGACGGCTACACCCCCCTCGTCGCCGAAATCGTCAGGTTCTTCCAGTCCTCCAAACCTCCCGTCGACGCCGCTGAATCCCTCGAGCTCTTCGCCTTCATGGAAGCCGCCGACGAAAGCAAACGCCGCGGCGGCAAACCCGTCACCCTCGCCGAAGTCATCGCCTCCGCTAAAGCCCAACCCTGACAATTCTTCCCGTAACCACCAACCAAAGTGCCACAGGCATCCTGCCTGTGACCTCAAAGCCTTCGCGCAGCCACAACCAAAGTGCCACAGGCATCCTGCCTGTGACCTCAAAACCTTCGCGCAGCCACAACCAAAGTGGCACGGGCATCCTGCCTGTGACCTCAAAACCTTCGCGCAGCCACAACCAAAGTGGCACGGCATCCTGCCTGTGACCTCAAAGCCAATCAGGAACGTGGACTATCCAGTCCGCGCCACCCCCTCGCAGCAAAACCATCCCTCCATCCTCTCCTCACCAGCACCCAACCCTTCGCCACCACCTCAATATCCATCACGCCAGACCATCTCAAACTCCAATCCTGTCCATCCGCGCCATTTCGCTTCTTGCAGCAGCGACCTCCAATTCTCGCACCGCAGTCCCTCAGGCGGATCATCATTCTCTGGCCCGCCACCCAAGTCACTCGGCACTTCCGTGGGATGCGCCTGAATAAACAGTCGGCTGCTCCTGAATTCAGGCGTCGTAAAAACCCCGTAATGCCCCGACAAACCATAGCTGGGAAAGCTCACGCGGCAGTTCAACAAGAGGGAGGTGAGCCTCTCACGTCCTCCCCGACCATCATGCCTGCTGGAACCAAGAAAGAGAAGCAGGAGGCATCAAAAGATAGGCTCCGCCTACCCAATGATGCAACTCGGGCACAGATAGGCCAGACTCCCGAAGTTATCCGTAGGCGGCGCGATTTTGATTGCCGAGAACGCCGTTGGTTTCCTGCATTCCGTGCATTCGATCTCCAACGATGGAAGGCGGAGATGCATCGCCAAACCCGCCGGCAGGACCGCCTGGATTCCCGAGCGTTGGCGTAGTCCCTTCACGAGGGAAATTCGCAGATCTGTGAAGCCAGCCCAAAACTCGCCGATGAGTGCCAGCTTTGGTTTGCACTCTTTCAGGAGACGCGCCGTGCCTCGATAGCCAAGATGAAAATCCTTGAACTTCGACGCGTCCTTCAATTCCTCGATACTCGGTTGGCTGATGTGCGCGATTAAAACATCGCAATTGGCGAGGTGCTTGTGGAGGTCCTCAAAATAGGCGGTGTCCGCCGTGTAGCCAATTTTCAGCGCAGGCGCTCCTTCCGCATCGAGTAGTTCCACCACCATTCCCATGGCGTGCAGCACGTCGCTCCCATGGTTCACCCTGAAAGGGATCACATTCACCGGAATCTTGGCTCGGTGATCGTTCAGATTCAGCGGCTGGGGAAAGCCTGACTGCAAAACCACGTCCGCGTGGCGATGCTGAGGATTCGCGAATCCGAACTGCGTTGCCCTGTCGGTGTCCTGATCCCAGAGCAGCACATAAGGTTGTATGCCCGGCCTCTCATTAGGATCACGCCGTTTGAAAAGTTCATAGCGGAGATCGTCGATGTCCTTGACGTCGCTGTTGTGGTCTGGGTGGTTGTGGCTTACAATCACAGCACTGATCTCCCGACCGTGGTAACCGGCGTCGTGAAAGTTCCGCAAAAAATCGAATCCGGGATCGATCACGATGCCGTAGCCGCTCCACTTCAGAAAATAACCGCCACCTCGCCAGCGGCGCTCCGATCCTTCCAGCAGCGTCACCGCACTGCTCCATCCGCGCAGGATGCTGAGCGTATCTTTGCGCCGCGAGTCCGGCCTCTTGATATACTTTTCGTATTGCGTATCTCCGGCCTCCTGAATGGCGGCGATAACCCCGTCTTCGATCTCATCAGTAGATTCCCCGCCGCCGGACACCGAGGCCATGGCCTGATCATCCGGGGAGAGAGCATCGGGAGTGATTTTGGACTTGAGTAGCTGCAACCCGAAGCGAGCCCGCGCATGGGCGCCGCCAGTGGGATCGGGACAGCTCAAAGCATTGGCGAAAGCATCCTCCGCTTGGTCTGCCTTACCGGCATCCACATAGCTTTGGGCCAGATTAGTCCACGCCTTCGCAGGCGTGGCGTATTTCAGGTCGTCGAGGGCCTTGCGGTAGGCCTTGATCGCTTCGTCGTGCTCGCCCTTGGCGCCAAGCGCGATGCCGAGGTTGTTCCAGACTTTCCCGGGTGAGTCCAATTTCGGGTCATCGAGCGCCCTGCGGTAGGCCTTGATCGCTTCGTCTTGCTCGCCCTTGACACCAAGTGCGACGCCGAGGTTGTTCCACACCTTTCCGGGTGAGTCCAGTTTCGGGTCATCGAGCGCCTTGCGGTAGGCCTTGATCGCTTCGTCGTGCTCGCCCTTGGCGCCAAGCGCGCAGCCGAGGTTGAACCAAGCTTTCTCGGGTGACTCCAGTTTCGGGTCGTCGAGGGCCTTGCGGTAGGCATTGATCGCTTCGTCTTCCTCGCCCTTGACGCCAAGCGCGCAGCCGAGGTTGAACCAAGCTTTCCCGGGTGACTCCAGTTTCGGGTCGTCGAGGGCCTTGCGGTAGGCCTTGATCGCTTCGTCGTGCTCGCCCTTGACATCAAGCGTAAGGCCGAGGTTGAACCAGGCTTTTGCGGGTGACTCCAGTTTCGGGTCGTCGAGGGCCTTACGATAGGCCTTGATCGCTTCGTCGTACTCGCCATTGTTGCTAAGCGCGGCACCTCGAACGAAATGAAAGAGTCCTTGCCAATTCTCCGGGATTGACGCCTCCAGTTTGGTCAGAAGTTGGAGTGCTTGGTCATACTCTCCAGTCCAATCCAACCTACTGGCCGCCAGCAATTGCTCCGCCCATGGCCACCCCTCAGCTTTGGCAAAAGCGACCGCGGCCTTGTGTGCTGGATCATTCGCTGTCGCCTCTTTGCCGTATTGGCTTTGCTCAAATCGCGCCGCCCAGAAAAGTCGGCTGAACTCCGAGTCAACGTTCACCAATATTCGTTTCACGGATTGGTTGGCCATAATCTAGCGGGTTTTCAAAACTGTTCGCACCGGGTTGGAGCCCCTCCACGTTCGCAGGCGTCTTCGAGACGCAGCGAAAGGAAGCGGCGCTACATGTTCACTGGGTCGCTTGGGAAAGGATGAAGCCGGAAGGATGAACGATGAAGGGCTGTTTCATACTTAATCCTTGATCGCAACCCCGTCCGCACGCAACCGCTCCGCCAGTGGACCCACCAACAGGGACAACGAATTCCTCACGGCGAACGCGAACTCAAGCACCGTTGTCGCGTCCGAAAGCGGCTGCGACAACTGGCGCGACAGCGACCGCGACCAGCTCCCCGATTGGTACGAAACCCACATCGCCGCCCTCTCCGCCCGCGACGGCCTGAACTCGCCTGACCATCTCACCCCCTCGCTCGTGCTCTGGGGGAGCCGGCGGAACCTCCAGCAAATGCTCCAATTCGGCGCCCTGCTGAAATCATTCCTCGCCGACCCCTGCCGCGACGTCCGAGCCATCGCCTCATGGGCTCTCATCCGGTCAGGCGAATCCGAAGCCGGCTCCGCTTGACTCCCCCTCACCCAACCAACTCCCCCACCAGTTTCCCGTGGATATCCGTCAGCCGGAAATCCCGTCCCTGGAACCGGTACGTCAGTCGCTCATGGTCAATCCCCAGCTGGTGCAGCAGCGTCGCATTGAAATCATGCACACGCACCGGATCCCGCACGATGTTATAGCAGAACTCGTCGGTCTCCCCGTGAACCAGACCGCCAATGCCGCTGCCCTAACACGCATCGCCTTGCGCGATGGCATTTGCTCCGGCTCCGGCAACCGAGTGGAAAACGTCGCCCTCGGCACCAATGGCCGCGGGGGCGCGCTGCACCTCATCGGGGCCCGCGGCACCATGTCCTCCTGCGAATTCGTCCGCAATCAATGCGCCACCACCAGTTCCGGCTCCGCCAGCGGCGGTGCCGTCTACCAGCGGGGCAGAGGCGATCCCGTGAACAACGGCACCGACTCTTTCTGGTTCCGCCGCTGCCTTTTCCGCGAGAACGAAGCCGGGAAACACGGCGGCGCGACGCGCAACAGCGGCGGCAGGATGTTCCTTTACTGGTGCGCCTTTGTACGCAATACTGCCGGAGAAGCTGGCGGCGCACACGCTTCGTCGACCGGCTCCGCCTCCGCCATCCGCGAGACAGATCTCAATCACTGCACGATCTTCGAAAACTACAGCCGCTTCGCCGGAGCCCTCCAGGTGCCACCTTTTACCACCACCCGACTTCTGAACTCGCTGCTCCACGGCAATGAGTCGCGTGAGAGCACTCCCGAGGCCAACCGTATCGTGACCGCCAGCGCCAACACAAATGACCCAGTTGGCACCGTCGTCGTCTCCGGCACCAATCACCAGGCCGGAGCCTTCGCGGCAGGCATCACCCCCGCGGCGGACAGTTACAGCGCCGTGCCGCGCATGGCATGGGACGGCATCCACCTGGCGAGCCCCACCGCCACCAATGGCCAGAGCCTCCTCGGTCGCACCGTCGTGGCGCACAGCCTCGCCACCAATCCCATTGGCATGGGCGCGACACCTCCCACCGACTGGGACAACGAATTACTCACGGCGAACGCAAGTTCAAGTACCGTCGCCCCGTCCGAAAGCGGCTGCGACGACTGGCGCGACAGCGACAGCGACCAGCTCCCCGATTGGTACGAAACCCACATCGCCGCCCTCTCCGCCCGCGACGGCCTGAACTCGGTCAACGAACTCACCCCCTCACTCGTGCTCTGGGGGAGCCGCTGGAACCTCCTGCAAATGCTCCAATTGGGTGCCGACCCCGGCCTGCCGGACGCTTCTCAGGCGGACACCGACGGTGATGGCCTCACCGATCCGCGGGAACGCCAACTCCTCACCCAGTTGTATCATTGGGACAGCGACGGAGACGGTATGGCCGACGGATGGGAGGATCGTTACAACCTTGACCCAAGGTCCGCCACAGGGTCCAACGGCCCGGCCGCAGACATCGACGGTGATGGGCTCTCCAATCTCGATGAATCGCGGCACGGAACCAATCCGAACAGCGCTGACACCGACAGCGACGGTCGATCCGACGCGGAGGAAACCCAGAACGGTTCGGACCCCGATACCTTCGACCAACCGGTCCCGCCCGGCCTCATGCGCCTCGTGCGATTCCGCTTCGGTGATCCCAGCGGGAGCCTTTCCGAAAAGTACCGCCTCGCCGTATCCGGATTCGACGGCCGCCAGTTCAGCAGCGTCAATGCCGGGTTCAATATCGTCGACGGCATCGATTGGCAGTTCCGCAGCGGCATCGTCTACACCGTGTCGCTGCACTATCTCGCCACGAAGATGAGCGACGGCCTCATGCGCCCGCAGCCCGACTACGATTGCGAAGTCTCCATCGAGACCGATTCGACCGTGAGTGGTCTATTCCAAACGAACGTCGCCATGGGGCCCGGAGTCAACTGGCGCACCGCTCCGAATCCGAGCGGCGAGTATTTCCCGATCACCCTGCGCCGCAACCCAGCCAACGGATTCGCCAGCCTGCCTCCGAGCACATGGATCGCCGACAATGAGAGCCACGTCCTCGGCCAGCACTGGAAACCGGACTTCCACAACTCGAAATTCGAGATCCAGGGGAAGTCTGCGATTCTCCTCCCGGTTGAGTTCAGGACAGAAACCATCGCAACTCAGCCGACAAATCGAGATCGCAAGAAGATTGGGATCGGTGAGGAGGTGAAGGTTGCTCTATCATCGCCTACTGATGCAACTGTGACCTGGTCGGTGAAGTCGGGAGAAGGCACGTTGACGAGACCGGTCAATATCGGGCCCAGGGAAATTCAGTTCAATGCAGGGGGTAAGGAAGAAACAGTGAAGATAGAAGCTAAGCTGACGAACTACCAGAATGCCGCCGTTTTTCTATCATTTGACGTCATCACACCAAAATCAGTACTCTTTGAGAAAGTGCCGACCCCCGAAGGCTATCCGGTCGGGAATGGCATTACCATCGAGCCAAATCCTGTGGGAATCAAGATGCTATTCTATGCGGACTGGTACTTTGGACCCGATGATGTGTGTTTCTACAATATTGTAGCGGGCGAAACTGGCGCACCCGCCGTCAGAACTGGGTGTTTCTTTGATGATCCGTCCACCAATCAACCCCATCTGGCTTGGGTGGGTAATGCAGGGCAGTCTTTAACGAAGATTGTGGTTGTCGGAAAAGGAACTAAGGGGCCGACACCAGACAGTATCGGGTTTGGGCGATATCAGCCTCCGCTGATAGACAAGCCGGGGCGATGTGAGTGGAATTTGGAATGGAAGTATCGTCTGAAAGGCGAGACAGGTCCAGGGACGCCATTTGCCCCGATTACGCAGTGGATGGAAATCATTCCAGGCCAAGGGCTCAACGGGTTTACGGGCAAAGGAGGGAAAGGCAATGTCACCGTTCCATAGTTTTATGAATCGCGCGTCACTTTTTTGGCTATTGGGATCCGGTGCGGCTGTCTTTTCGATGCAGACGCTGGCGCTTCAGTCTCGGTCATTGGCTGGGCCATTGT
Source organism: Verrucomicrobiaceae bacterium (assembly GCA_027483175.1). Taxonomy (GTDB): domain Bacteria; phylum Verrucomicrobiota; class Verrucomicrobiia; order Verrucomicrobiales; family V1-33; genus V1-33. The sequence continues at coordinate 13,516 of JAIXVE010000082.1, forward strand.
CAAGAGAGGCTATGAATACAGTGACTGCGAGACTCTCAAAGGGTCTTGGAATCGACCAGTTCGGCGGTATTGTTTCAGGATTGGAGGGCACGGTCAATTCGGGGTCGGAAGAGGAAAAGCTCCAGGCGATGCAGCAGGCAATCAAGTTGGCTGAAGTTATACTTTCACAAGTAGATAGAACCGTTCCGGCATCCGGAACAGTTCTGCGCACCCCAAATCTAGACCGTCTTGGTCCCGAAGGGGCTCGGATCTTTCCGGGTAGCGATCCTGAGGCGATTCACGATCCGACCCTTCGCGCTGCCTATGTCAAGCTAATTAAAGAAAACGACGCGTTGTTGATCCGTGTAGGTGTTGAAAGAGAAAAGTATGAATCTGCTGAAAATGCTTTGAGGGTAGCTGCAAGGATCATGGCGAAATCGAAAAATAGGGAAGTATCTCTCGCGTCTATCATGCAGTATATAGAAACACTGGAATGCGAGAGCTGGATTAAAGATAGGCTCCGCATCGCAACAACTCCGAACTACGTCGTTGCGTCACGTCCGGACGGATCAGCAGACCCAGTGGTGTCTCAAAGACCCCAGGCAGGCGAACCACCAGCATCTGTTGATGAAACGACCAATGTGAAGCAGGGTGCGGCGATTGAAGGCGATTCGGCCCCATCTTTTTCGGTGGATCATTCCCGGTTCAAGTCGTTATGGACTTGGCTCGCTGCTTGCGCCATCAGTATATTTACCGCATGGAAATTGCTCAAGCGGCGTTCGTGAGCCTGCATGCAGCAGCTGCAACGTCTTTCGCGCCTGCGGCGTCTATCTCACCGCTACGGTGCCTGAGATTGGTAATGTGCGGATAGGTATGGTCACTGAAAGACATAAGGAGTAAACTTGATCGTCGTGAGCGTCACGTGGTTCCATGCCGGCTGAGTCGGGCCAGATGTGCCATGGATGTGCATCCATGACGTGTTCGATACTGTTGAGTGACGAGGCCCGGCCCGAACTGCTGCGTCGTGATGCGAGTGGCTAGGTGCTGACCGACCGGGAATTGTGGGAGTTGCTACTGGTGGCGTTCGACCGCGGCGGTCTTCGCGAGCGATGCCAGCATCGGCTGTCCTGGATTCGCCGGCTAACTCCATGCCGGGCGCAATGCGGGCTCGCCGGCGCACGCGGCAGACGGCGCGGGATGCCTTTTTGCCCTTTTTCGCTTCTTTCGGCTCCCCCCCCTCGATCTCAGTCGGCTCGGCTGCGGTGTCTGGTTGGGAGGGCCGCTCGGGACGGCGGCGCTCCCGGGTGCGTGCGAGGGGGGCCTTGCGCCACCGCCCGCCAACCATCTTGACTAGCTGTCATTTGCGGTTTACTCGAGCGTTGCCGTGCGGCATGATAGCCCCGTCCGCCACCGCCATCCGCGAGACAGATCTCAATCACTGCACGATCTTCGAAAACTACAGCCGCTTCGCCGGAGCCCTCCAGGTGCCGCCTTCCACCACCACCCGACTCCTGAACTCGCTGCTCCACGGCAATGAGTCGCGCGCGCCGCAACCCTGATGCAACCAGTGTTGGATACAAATGGAATTAGCGGATCGCGACGGCTCAAGCAATCTGATGCAACCAGAATCCTTTCCAATCCACATGCGCACTAACTCTTTATTCAGAAATTTCCTGATCCTTTTGATGGCATCGTTTGCACATTTTCATTGCGTCCGAAGTGAAGAAAAGACCTTGTCGAAAGGGGAGATCCTCGCTCTACTTCCTCGTGGAATTGATATGGACCCTGAGGATATGCGAAAAGCTGAGAGACTGGTTTCAATTGGTCCTTCTGCCCACGAAGTTCTGGGTGCGGAACTGCTTCGCCTCGATGACTGGACTGCAGCAAGCAACATAATATCTGTCTTTGTGAGATCCAGCGGTGATAAGTCGATCGCCCGGAGATATCTGGTCCGATTTCTGGAAATTTCAAGAAACGAAGATCCGTGGACCAACGTGCGGACACAAGCAGCCGCGGCAATTCGCAAACTCGAGGTAGCCCAGACGGCGCAATCCCCAACTCAGAAAGAAATCGAATCTCATGGACCAGAGCTGTCGATACAAATGCCAAAACTAGCCGAATTCAAGCCCGCACTCACGACGAGCGAAGGTCCGCCCTCATCAACGTCGTGGAGAATCATCGTGTTGTTGATTGTCGCGGTTTGTGGCCTGCTGTGGTTGCTGCTTAAGCGGCGTTCGTGAGGGGATGATGAGCGGCGTACGTCACGAAGATCGAGGCAGGACTTCGTCATGGTAGAGTGTTTCGGGGACCGCACTCGCTGGGATGGGCTTCGTCGAAAGCATTGGCGTTCGTGTCAGCAGCCCGGGGGACAACAATCGGAGGAGCGACCGCTTGCGCAGGTCGATGCTATGGGCGAAGGTGGAACGCTATGAAACAGGGGCCTCTCGCAGAACACTGGCAAATGAAAGCTTCCTATGGATGAGATGAGGTCGAAAGCGAAATCTCTGCAGGAACGCCTCGAGCGCACGATGCTGAACAAACCACTGACAATATGGGATTGAAGACGACATCGATTCTGCTCCTTGCACTGTTTGCCATGAGCCTGTGCTGCCGGGTTACCGCTGGTCCCCAGATCGTGGAGCGGAGCACGGTTCCGGACGACTGGGCAAAGACCTTCACCAAGGTGACCTCCGTCAGCATCGGTGATCCGAACGACAGGCCTCTTGCCGGGAAAATCCATTCCTCGCCGGATCAGAAGATTGTCCGGATCGAAGTTCAGAAAGCGGACCTCGCCGGCCTGAAGTCCGTCTTCGGGCCCACGCTCTACGACGCCCTGAAGGGACACCTCGCTAGGATCGTGGACTATGACGACTCCGTAGCGGCTGCTCTCCTCCGCCACGATCCCGTCTACGCGGCCGAATGGTCGCTGCTCGATCCGAAACCGTACGACAAGCTTGATGACAATCCCTTTGGCTTCCACCGATTTTGGTGGCCGCTCGTGGAAAGATTGCCCGACTGGAATGGCCCTAAGGATCCTGTGACGGGCGAGCTGCTGCATCTTGGTCCGGAGAGCGGTCCTTGGGAGATTTACGTCGTGGGAGTGGCCCTGTTTGAAGGACTGGTGATTCCACTGACGATGATGGGCCGCGTCGAACCCGATGTGCCTCGAAATCCGTACCTTTCTGATTATCAGACAGATCGGTCCCTGCTCGGAAAATCGAAATTGTCGACCGCCTTCCCTTGGTTCAAGGTCGAGAACTCCGTGTATAAATTGGACGCTCCCGGCGGACCGTATCCTGATGAGACCGCACAGTGGCGGACGAAGCTGCTGTTGGGGGAGTTTGGCGGAGGCCTGACGATATGGTCGAAATTTGAAAGTTGGATCTCTGCGATTCCCCCGCTCGAGGATCCAGCTCAGTTCGAGGAAGATTAGTCATGGCACTACAGAAGGGAACAATTGAAACGAAGTGAACCATGAAACCCTACTCAAACACAACGCCTATCATCCTCTCCCTCGTCGCAGTTCTTGTCCCAGCTTGCAGAGACCACACCGGGATTCAAGACTCACAGAAACAGGCAACCTTAGCCCCCGGAGATGAAAAGCCACGGGTCGTTTCACGACCCGCCATCGAATCCACGCCATTCGATTCCACCATGAACACTGCATTGGAAGACTTAAAGCATGGAGATCCTAAAGCTTTGGACGAATTTCTGGCGGGCAGAAGCGATGCTGAACAATGGGCCTTGCTTGAACATGCCTACGAGGCGTTGCATGAGCACTGGACTATTCTGGCTGGGTTCATAGGACCAAAATCCATGACATCAAAAATGCCATCAAGTTTTGCCGAAATTCTTTATGACAGTCTCCCTTCGATTGATTCTCCCAAGGAGTTGAGTTTGCAGGCCGCTCAGCGGGGCAGGGGCGCGATGCAGGAGATCTTTTTCTCGCCTAAATTCCGCATTGCATCTGCGATCATGAGATCCGGAGACAATCCAACTCTTACGAGAGTCTGGCGAGAGTTTGCAGGGCTCTCTGAGTCTGATCAGGAACTCATCGCAATGGTCGCTGATTTGAGCCAAGACCTAGATCAGGTTTTCGCAGTGGCATCTGCTGCACGCGTAGCCAAGTCGGAAGAGATTCAGATCATTCTTCTAGACGCGGCAAGCCGCATGGTGGCGCACTCGCTAGCTGATCCAGCAAGGCGCGAGGCTGCACAACGCACCGCTCAGCAAATGAGATCATCCGGAATTGCACGACCCCTCCTAATCGACGCCTTGGCGAAATTGGAGCAGTAGCAATAACATTACCATGCACTATGCGGAATTGGGTAAGAGTTCGAGTCGGACGCAATCAATTACGCTGAGGCCAACTACGATGAACATCGAAATGCCCGGAAAGACTGGGGCAATCCCGGGAAGAACCACCAAACAATTGACAAATGGAACGATTAGTCTACCAAAAATCATTGCGGAAACTGATTTCTCTGGTGCTCATGCTTTCGATTCGATTCGTGGCCATAGCAGAAATTGCGGTTCGAGATCTCGATGGTCATGTAGCGGGAGCGGAAGCCATTCTCGTTGGAATTGTCAAAGAAGGGCGGAATGGGAACTTCATCCTAGTTGTGGAGACTTCCCTCAAAGGAACAGCAAAGCCAAACGAGGAAATTATTGTCGATGAGAATTCCGGATTGGCATGGAGTCATTTTTCTGGAGTCGGTCCAACGATGCCGACCAACAGTGCTGATTTCATCCGGCAATTCAGGCAAGCGGACTGGTATGAGAAACGAGCGGTGTTTCTTGGCACCATAAAGGGAGGGAAATGGGTGAGCTACTGCTACGATTGGTCAGTCTGGACCTCAGGTGCGTCTACATATCGACGGAATGATGCGCCGAATGGAACTCTCAAAGCTCTTTCTCTTGAGGCGCTCGTGGAAGTCATAAGGTCAACCATTGCGGATTCCACACCAACTCATCAGGTCAATATGGCCAGTCATGAAGCCAATGCGGAACAGCCTCCGGCGGCTCCGAATCCAATGTCCCCAGTTGTTCAACCGGCCGAGTCCATGAAGGCGGACGAAGCGAAGCGGACAGCATCTGCTCCAAGTGAAGAACGAGATTCACGGATACCCTGGAACATCATCGTGATTGCGGCCATGGCAGCGCTGGGACTGCTGGGGTTTCTGCTCAAGCGGCGTTCGTGAGGCGGCCGAAACCAGCCAGCCCCCCCTCAACCCACCAGCGCCCCCACCAGTTTCCCGTGGATATCCGTCAGCCGGAAATCCCGTCCCTGGAACCGATACGTCAGTCGCTCATGGTCAATCCCCAGCTGGTGCAGCAGCGTCGCATTGAAATCGTGCACATGCACCGGATCCCGCACGATGTTATAGCAGAACTCGTCGGTCTCCCCGTGAACCAGCCCGCCCTTGAACCCGCCTCCCGCCACCCACACCGAAAAACACCGCCCGTGGTGATCCCGCCCGAACCCCGGATTGCTGATGCTCCCCTGCACATACGCCGTCCGCCCGAACTCCCCGGCAAACACCACAATCGTATCCTCCAGCAAACCCCGTTGCTTCAGATCCTGCACCAGCGCCGAACTCGCCTGGTCCACATCATGGCACTGCTTCGGTAAGTGATTCTTCAAATCACCATGCTGGTCCCAGCCGCGGTGATACAACTGCACAAACCGCACCCCGCGCTCGCTCATCCGCCGCGCCAGCAGGCAATTGTATGCATAACTCCCCGGGGTCTTCACCTCCGGCCCGTACAGATCCAGCACATGCTGCGGCTCCTTCGACAAATCCGTTAGCTCCGGCACACTCGCCTGCATCCGATAAGCCATCTCATACTGATGAATCCGCGTCGCCGTCTCCGGATCATGCAGCGCCCCCGACGTCAGTTGATTCAACTCTCCCAGCGTGTCCAACTGCTCCCTCCTAGCCTCCCGCGTCAACCCTGCCGGATTCTCCAGATACAGCACCGGATCCCCCTGACTCCGGAACTTCACTCCCTGATAACTCCCCGGCAGAAACCCCGCCCCCCACAACCTCGAAAACAACGGCTGATCCGTCCGGTTCCCGCTCCCCTGCGAAATCAGCACCACAAACGACGGCAGATTCTCATTCGTACTCCCCAGCCCGTAACTCAGCCACGACCCGAAACACGGCCGCCCCGGCTGCTGGCTCCCCGTCTGAATAAACGTGATCGCCGGATCGTGATTGATCGCCTCCGTGTTCAATGTCTTGATCAGACAGATGTCGTCCGCAATCTTCCCCGTGTGCGGCAGCAGCTCGCTCAGCGGCATCCCGCTCTTCCCATGCCGCGCAAATCCCCACTGCGCCGACGCCACCGGAAACGCACTCTGCCCCGACGTCATCCCCGTAATCCGCTGCCCCATCCGCACCGATGCCGGCAACTCCTTCCCCTGGTGCGCCGCCATCGCCGGCTTGTGATCAAACAAATCAATGTGCGACGGCGCGCCCGATTGATGCAGGTAAATCACCCGCTTCGCCTTCGCCGGCAGATGCAGGCCGCCACCAGCCTCCGCCGCCCGCCCCATCAGCGATGCCAGCGCCGTCGTCCCCATGAACGATGCCGCGCCTTTCAGAAATACCCGGCGGTTGCCCGCATGTAACAAGGGAAAGTCCATAATGTGTCAGGGTTGCCAGCCGTCAGTTGCTGATGGTTTCGTCCAGATTGAGCAGGGTCGACGCCACCACCGTCCACGCCGCCAGTTCCCACGCAGGAATCTTCTCGTCCCTCGCCGCCTCTCCTACCAAAATCAATTTCTCCGCCTCCCCGGGTGCCGCCCGGAACCGCGCCACCTGCCGCTCCAGCAAACCACCCAGCGCCGACACTTCCCTCTCACCCGCACGCCTCGACGTGCACAGCCGGAACCCCGCCGCCAGCCGCGCCTTGTCATCCGCGCCCGACTTGATCATTCGCTCCGCCAGCACCCGCGCCGCCTCCAGATACACCGGATCATTCAGCAGCACCAGCGCCTGCAATGGCGTGCTCGTCACCGCCCGCTCCGCCGTGCAGATCTCCCGGTCCGGCGCATCAAACGTCGTTAGCGATGGCGGCGGGCACGTCCGCTTCCAGAAGGTGTACAATCCCCGTCGGTACGCATCCGCTCCCTTGCTCGGCGTATACACCTGCCCCGTCCAGTTGCCCGAATCCTCACGCTTCGACAGTTCTTCCCACAGCCCCGGCGGCTGCGGCGGAAACACGCTCGGCCCGCCCACTTTCGCATTCAGAAGCCCGCTCACCGCAAGCGCATTGTCCCTCACAAATTCCGCCGCCAATCGATGCCTCGGCCCGTGCGACAGCAACCGGTTCTCCGGATCTTTCTCCAATGCCTCCGGAGTCGCCGCCGCCGACTGCCGGTAACTGTGACTCGTCACCAGCATCCTCACCAATCGCTTCACATCCCACCCGCTCTCCCGGAAATCCACCGCCAGCCAATCCAGCAGCTCCGGATGACTCGGATACTCTCCCTGCAACCCGAAATCATTCACCGTCTTCACCAACCCGCGCCCGAAAAACATCGACCACATCCGGTTCACCGTCACCCGCGCCAGCAACGGATGCTCCGCCCCCGTCAGCCACGCCGCCAATGCCCGCCGGTCTCCCGGAGCCCCTTCCGGCAACCCGCCCAGCGCCGCCGGCACCCCCGGCACCGTCTTCTCTCCCTTAACATCATACTGCCCTCTCTCTAGCATGTAAGTGTCCCGCGGCTTCTCCATCTGCTGCATCACCATCACCGTCGGAAATCCCCGCCGCACCTGCTCCAATTCCCTGCGCTTCTCATCCACCGACCCCTGCCCTCCAGCCAGCGCCGCATCCATCGTCACCGCTAGCCGAAATCTCCCGATCGCGTGCAGCGCCACCGGACTCTCAAACCGCAACCGCACCACCATCTTCCCACCCGCCGCCCGGAACGGCTCGCACGCAAACCACGCCTTGTCCCCCGCATGCCGCGCGTTCCCATCCACCGCCCAACCAGTCCCCGACTTCCCGTCCACCGCCTGCCCGATCTCATAACCTTTCTGCGAATAACTCGCCGCCGCACGCGTCAGCTTCACTCCCTCCACCTCCATCTCCGACAACACAAAATTCCCGTTCGTCGCCCGACCCGGCCCGTTCCCCGCCAGCGTCGCATCTGTCAGGGTCTCCAGCCGGATCCCCCGAATCTCCCCAGCCGGCACCTCGCACTCCACCTCGTAAACATCCGTCGCCCCCTGCGGCCCCTTCGCCAGCACCGATTGATCCGCCTGCCGCTCCAGGACCGCGCCACCACTCGACTTCATCTTCCCAGGCACCGCCACCACCCACCCGCGCTCGCCATCCGCACCGCCCGCACTCTCCGCCGCCTTGATCTCCGCCTCGAGTTCCGCGATCCTCGCCTCCTGCTCCGCCGTCGGCACGCTCAGCACCGGCTCCGCATTCCCCCGGTTCCCATCCAGCCCACGCTCCGGCACCGCATTGAAATACGCATACAGCGAATAGAAATCCCGCATCGTCAGCGGGTCATACTTGTGATCATGACACTGCGCACAATTCATCGTCAGCCCCAGAAACACCGTCGAAAACGTGTTCACCCGGTCCACCATGTAGGCATTCAGATACTCCTCGGCAATCGCCCCGCCCTCGAAGTTGATCATGTTATTCCTCACAAACCCGGTCGCAATCACCTGCTCCCGCGCCGCCTTCGGCATCAGATCTCCTGACAACTGCTCCCTCACAAACTGATCGAACGGCTGATTCCGGCTGAACGCCCGGATCACCCAGTCCCGCCAGATCCACATCTCCCGTCCACTATCCAGGTGATACCCGTGCGTGTCCGCATACCGCGCCAGATCCAGCCAGTGCTGCGCCATCCGCTCGCCGTACGCCGTTGTCCCTAGCAACCGATCCACCGCCTTCTCATAAGCATCCCCCGCACCATCCGCCAGAAACGCATCCAGTTCCTCCACCGTCGGCGGCACGCCCGTCAGATCCAGCGTCACCCGCCGCAGCAATCGCTCACGATCCGCCTCTCCCCGCGCCTTCCATCCTTCCTTCTCCAGCCGCGCCAGCACAAACGCATCCACAGCATTCCGCACCACCGCCCCACCCCCTAACACCGCACTCCCCGCCGCCACCTCCGGCACCGCCGCCCGCCGCGGCACCTCAAACGCCCAATGCTTCGCATACCCCGCCCCATTCGCGATCCACGACTGCAACACCGCCACTTCCTTCTCCGCCAGCGGCCGCTTCACCTTCGGCGGCGGCATCACTTCATCAGGATCCGTCGACACAATCCGCGCCTTCACTTCCGCCGCATCCCATCCCGGTTGGTCCAGCCGTAGCTTCGCCTCCCGCTTCTTCTCGTCCGGCCCGTGACAGCTGTAACACTTGTCCGACAGCACCGGCCGCACGTCCCGGTTGAAATCCGGGCCCGCAGCACGGGCACGCAGCACCACGGCCGGACCAATGGCAAGAATCAGCAGAACTCTCAGTCGCATGCGTCCCTATACGGTCCGCATCACCCCGATGTTTGCCCCAATTTTCTCCCACTCAGGCCTTCAAGGTCCCGCGCACTTTCTCCAGCAGCGCCTTCGTCGCCTTGATCCCCTCCACCTCGCCAAGCTTGCTGCCCTCATACTCAATCCCGATGAACCCGTGCCACCCGTGCTTCTTCACCACGATGTCCAGCATCTTGTGGTAATCCGTGTGCGTCTCCTCCCCGGCCTCGTTGAAGTCGTGGCTCTTCGCACTCACGCCCTTCGCATACGGCATCAACTCGTCCACACCCTTGTAACGGTCGTACTCCGCATTCCCATCCAGCCGGAAATTCCCGAAATCAGGCAGCGTCCCGCAATTCTTCAGCCCCACGTCCTTCATCACCCCGGCCAGCCACCCGCCATCACTCGAAAGCTGCCCGTGATTCTCCACAATCACCCCGATCTGGTACGGCGCTGCCACCTCACTCAACCGCCGCAACCCATCCACCGCGCGCTTTGCCTGCTCTTCCCTCGTCCCCTTCCCTGCCGTGTGCGCATTCACCCGGATGCTGTGGCACCCCAGCGCCTTCGCCGCCTCAATCCACTTCTTGTGATTGTCCACCGCCTTGCCCCGCGCCGCATCATCAGGATCCCCCAGATGCCCCTCGCCATCACACATGATCAG
>JAIXVE010000174.1 GCA_027483175.1 Verrucomicrobiaceae bacterium
GTGCCGCCGGAGTTTTCTGCGGAGATCTGCAGGGGCCATGTGCCGGCCGCGCCGGTGGTGCCGGTGATGAGACCGGTGGCGGGGTTGATGCTGAGCCATGACGGAAGGCCCTGGGCTCCGAAGGAGGTGGGGCTGCGGGAGGCGGTTATTTGATAGGAGAAGGCATCTCCGGAGATGCTGGCTGCGGTGAGCGGGCTGGTGATGGAGGGCGGGCCTGCGCTGCCGGGGGAGCCATCGGGTTGAGAAGAAGCGGACCATGTGGTGCGCTGGTCCCAGTCGCGCGCGGCGGTGGCGCCGGCATCAATGGTGGTGAGCGAGTGTCCGGCGGTGGCGGTGAGCGGTTCCCATGCTGGTTCGTAGCGGAAGGAGAGGATGGCGGCGCGCCATGGGAGCGGCAGTGTGAGGGTGACGGTTTCGCCGCTGTTGTCGAGGGATCCGGTGAACTGGCCGGGGGCGAGGAGGCTGGCGGCGGATGGCCAGTGGGCGGCGAAGACGTCACGGCTGCGGCTGACGACGATGAAGCGGCCGGCGGCTATGGAGGTTCCGGCTGGGAATTGGTAGTCGATGCCTCCGGTGAAGCGGACGCCGGAGAGGTCGATGGTGGTAGCGCCGGTGTTCAGGAGCTCGACGAATTCGAAGTCGCTGCCGCCGGTGGGGCGGAAGAGGAGTTCGGTGATGCGGAGTTGATTGACGAGAGCGGTGATGGCGGCGGATGGCGCGGCATTGGCGATGCCGGGGGTCGGCAGGGAGAAATCGGCCCATGGGATGCCGCTGTCCGGGGTGCGTCCGGTGGCGGTGTCCGGGTTCTGGCCGGTGAGGTCGATGCGGTCGATGAGCGTGCCGTTCTGGCCGGTTAGGGCGAGCCAGCCGAAGTTGGCGTCGAGGCGGAAGGGAAGATCGGAGGGTTTGGCGGGATCGGCGCTGCTGCCGACCGGGCGGAGGAGGGTGAATCCGTTAGGCTGGGCGAAGCTGAGGGCGGGCAGCGTGTGTTTTGACGGTGCGTTGATGAAGTCGTCGGTGAGCCGGAGGCCGCCCATGGGGATGGGGTTTGCGGTGGCATTGTGGAGTTCGACGAATTCGGAGGGGAGGCGGAAGTCGGGTGCGGCGAACCATTCGTTGATGCGGAGGTCGCGGGGGAGGCCGAGGGGGACAGGGGAGCCGTTAGGCTGACCGATGGAGGGGGCGGTGAGGGCCCATGTGGCTCCGTCGGTGCCGGTGCGGCTGAGGCTGAAGTCGGCTGGCTGGGGGCCGAAGGGGAGGGAGTCGAGGAGGGTGGCGGCGTTATTGTGGAAGTAGACGATTTCGCCGCCTTCATCGAGGGCGAAGCCGGTGTGGAGGCCTGGGGCGGTGAAGTCGCTGTCGGCGTAGACGGTGAGGAGGGCGTTCGGGGCGAGGACGGTGCCGGCCGGGAAGGTGAATCTGGTGCGGATGGCGGGATCGTCTGTCAGGGTGAATCCGCTGAGATCGGCGGGTGCGGCGGAGGCGTTGCGGATTTCGATGACGTCCGGGAAGGTGGTGCCGTTGGCGTGGGCGGCGGTGTTGGAGGCGAGGATTTCGTTGAGGATCGGGCCCGTGCGTGGTTGTGTCAGGGTGGAGGTGGCGGTTGGGGCGGTCGGGGTGACGGCGGGGCTGCCGATGAGGGCGAGGAGGTGCGACTGGCGAGCAGTCATGAAGGTTTTGAGGACTCCCCGCATGGCGGACGGGACCCAACCGGTGAGGTGATTGTCGATGAAGGCGTGAGCGGGTGGGACGGAGGCGGAGGCGGTATCTGCGTTGAAGACCGAGCCGAGGAGGACGCGGATGCTGCTGTGATAGAGGGCGCGGAAGCCGGGGTGGCCGGTGGTGGTGGAGTTGCCGAGGAGGGGCAGGAGAGGTTTGAAGATGGAGCTTTCGGCGGTGGCGTCGTAGAGACCGCGGGCATTGGCGGCGAGGGCGCTATCTCCCTGACCGAGAATGGTATCGAGGTCGTGGGGCACGAGATTGAGGCGTCGGCGGCCGGCGTTGTCGGGCGCGAAGTAGACGGCGTAGTCGTCGTCCTGACCGTTGGAGATGTTGGTTTCGTTAGACTGGAGGATGGTCATCAAGGCGAACCAGCGGGCCCACTGATTGGTTTCCGCGACGGCGTCGAGAGTGTCGAGGTCGTCGTCGGTGAAAGGGTTGCCGGTCCATGTGCCGGTGTCGGCATCGTTGAGGGATTCGCCGGTGAAGTAGGGTGCGGCGGCGGTCTGCCATGCGAGGAAGAAGCCGGTGAGATCGCTCCAGTCGTTGGCGGCGGAGTTGTTCTGTTTGGACCATCCGTCGAGGAGACCGTCGGGCGTGGAGGGGGCGGGCTGGGTGGCGCGCCAGAATTCGTCAGGGCGTCCCTTTTTGTAGAGATTGCCGGTGGATGCGAGCGGCCACTGACGGGCGGCGAAGTCGCCGTTGTTTTCTTCCATGCGGACCCATTTGCCGTAGTCCTGAGCGCTGGTGGTGCCGCTGGTCTGTTCGACGCCATTGCGGCGGAGTTCGATGGGCAGGACGTCGAACGAGGCCAGGCCTGCGGCACGGAACATCTTCATGCCGAGGAACTGGAGCCATGGGTATTTGGGATTGAGGTTGAAGGAGGAGATGCCGTCCCATGGGTTGTCGTTAGGGAGCGAGATGCGCAGCGGTTTGAACTGATAGTTGCGGCTGCTGTTGCCGCGGATCCGCATGGACGAGCGGTAGCGGACGGTGTGATTGCCGGACTGCGAGGCGATCAGGGTGGCATTGAACTGGCGGTCGCTGGAGGGGGTGCTGGAGGCGATGCTTTCGAAGGCGGCGTTTTCGGTGGCGGTGAGGACGAGGCGATAGAACGAGTCGGAGGGGCCGGGTGCTTCACTGTCGACGAGGAACTGGCAGTTTGCCTGCTGGGCGCCGTCGGCGGGGGCGGGCCATGTTCTGGCGGCGGAGCCGTCTCCGGCCTGGATGTAGAACTCGGCGATGGATTTGTCAGGGAGACCGGGGATGGCGGCCGTCCATGTGCCGCTGGTGTCCGGGGTCATCGGGACGGCGAGGAACGGGCCTGGGGACGTGGTGGAGGCGTTGCGCCAGAAGAGAGTGGCGGTGATGGTCGCTGGTGTTTCGTCATCCAGCGTGCAGGTGATGGTGACGGTTTGGCCTGGAGCGGGGATTTCCGGGCGGTGGCGGACGCTGCTGACGAGAGGGGCGACGTTGTCGGCGCGGACGCTGTTGACGGCTCCGGGGGTGGCGCCGGTGGAGGCGATGCTAGGGCGCCAGTTCAGGCCGTTGTTGTTGGAGTGGAGTGGGTTGACGAGTTCCAGCGAGGACCCTCCGCCGCTGGCGGCGGTGGCCCAGTCCCAACCGTTGAAAGTGGTTTCGCGGACACGCTGAGCCCAGTCACCTTCGCTGGCATAGGTGACTTCGTCGACGGTTACGAGCGTGCCGGCGGTGGTGCCTGGCATGGAGAGTCTGATGCGTTCGCCGTTGTTGGCTAGTCCGGTGCCTGCGAGCCAGGGGCCGAGGATTCCGGTGAGGCTCCACTGGGTGGAAACGGCGGCCGGGTTGGCGGCGATGACGAGGTAGCCGTTGGCGGGCAGGATGGTGCCGGAGGGGATGGTATAGCTGATACCGCTGGTGAAGCTCCAGCCGCCGATGGCAACCGGGGCGTTGGCGGTGTTGTGGAGTTCGATGAATTCGAGAGCGGGGTTTTCGGGGAATGCGGTGCCTGGGCGGTAGTTGATTTCGTTGATGACGACGGCGGCGGATGCGGAGAATGGGAGGAGCAGGCCGATGGCACAGGCCATGGCGATGGCGGGAAGTTTCATGGGAGATGGGGGCGCAAACGGGGGAATTACGCAGCAGCGTAGCGGGCGAGTGGCCGGGGGTCAATGATTCCCAGGCGGGCCGGACTCAGGCTTTTCCCTTACGCCTGGGTCGGTGTTCGGCGCGGTAGTGGCCGGGAGGGTGACCTGTCTTGTTTTTGAAGACTGCGGAGAGATATTCCACGTAGCGGAAGCCGGTGCGGTCTGCAATTTCAGACAGAGGCAGGTCGGTTTCTGCCAGGAGTTCCTTGACGCGCCGCAATTGGACGCGGGTGATTTCGTCGTGTGGGCTGCGGCCGAGGAGGCGTTTGAAGCGAGTTTCGAGGAGACGCCTAGATAGGGCGGCGTGAGTGACGACATCGTCGACGCAGATGCCTTCGCAGGCGTGTTCGCGGATGTAGCGGACTGCCTTGGCGACGTTGAGGTCTTCGACGGCGAGGACATCGGTGCTCTGCCGTGTGGCGATTCCTGTTGGTGGGATGTGGCGCACGGCTGGTCCGGGATCGTCGCCAGCCATGAGTTTTTCGAGGACCGCGGCGGCTTCGTAACCGGTGCGCCGAGCGTTGGGCATCACGCTGGACAGGGGTGGGAAGGCTAGGGAGCAGAGGAGTTCATCGTTGTCGATGCCGAGCACGGCGACTTCGTCCGGGACATGGATGGAGAAGCGACGGCAGGCATCGAGCACCTCGCGGCCGAGGATATCATAACAAGTGAACACGGCGAGAGGACGCGGCTGATTGAGGAGCCATTGGCCGAGGGCTTCGAGGCCAGCGTCTTCATCATCGCCGCGTGTGCCGGAGGGCGGTTCGTAACGAGAGACGGTGTGGCCGGCTTCTTTGAGGGTGGCCTCGTAGGCGTCGCCTCGCAGGCGGGACCAGACGAATCTCGGGTCGCCGCACCATGCGAAGTGGCGGAAGCCGCGTTCGATGAAATGATCGGCGGCCATGCGTCCGACGGCGGCCTCGTCGATTTCGAGCATGGGGAGTTGCGGCAGGAGCCTTCCGGCGCTGAGATCGACTGCGGGGATACCGAGCGCGGCGATGGCGCGGGCGATGGCGGGGTTTTCGATGCGGGCGATGATGCCGTCGCCCTTCCATTTTTTCAGCCAGCGGGGTGGTTGGTCGCCACGACTCTGCTCATCGAGATACACCGACCATGGCCGGTGTTCGCGGATGTACGCTTGGATCCCTCCGAGGAGCCCGCGCGCGTAGGCGTTCGAGGTCTCGATGAGCAGGGCGACTTTGGGGAAGGCAGGCATCTGGAGGCGCGCCGCCCTTTGCTGTCAGGACGACAGAGTGAAGGCGGGCAGCTTGACGATCTGGCCGCCTTTGAGAGCGGATTCGTGGGCGCAGAGGCCGACGCAGGTCCAGTTGGCGGACTGACGGGCGTTCGGGAATGGATCGCGGTCGTCGACGAGAGCGCTGATGATTTCGTGGGCGAGGTGCGGGTGGCTGCCGCCGTGGCCTGCGCCCTGGACGAAGCTGAGGTGTGATTTCTTGCCGAGATCGTAGACGCCCTTGGTGGTGAACGGCTGGATGGCTTTCGGGAGGCGCTTGGCGTAGTCCGGGGCTTTGACCTGTTTGGGGATTTTGTGTTCCGGGAGCTTGGCGCGATGCATCACGAGGGGTTCGTGTTCGACGAGCGGCCATTCGACGGAGACCTTGTCGCCGTAGACGTCGATGCTTTCGCGGTACTGGCGCGCGGTGTCGAAGAGACTGCGGATGATGCGTGCGGAGAGGTCGCTGTTCTTGAATTTGATGTGAGCGGTTTCGACGGCGAAGGGACTGCCGTAGTGCTGCTGGAGTTCTTCGCGGACGGTGCCGGAGCCAAAGCAACTGACGTACTCAGCGTCGGCTTCGGCGAGACCGGCGACGGGGCCGACGCAGTGGGTGGCGTACCACATGGGGGGCAGACCGGGCCAGTAATTTGGCCAGCCGTCCATGTCCTGCTGGTGGGAGGCTTGGACGAACTGGAGTTTTCCGAGGATTCCTTTGTCCTTGAGTTCCTTCATGTAGAGGTACTCGCGGGCATAGACGACGGTTTCCGCCATCATGTACTTGAGGCCGGTCTTTTTGACGAGGTCGACGATCTGTTTACATTCCTCGATGCTGGTCGCCATGGGGACGGTGCAGGCGACGTGTTTACCGGCCTTGAGCGCGGCGATGGACTGCCAGCCGTGGTCTGGAATGGGAGAGTTGATGTGGACCAGATCGATGTCCGGATCCTTGAGCATTTCGGCGAAGTCTGTGTAGCGTTTTTCGATTCCAAAGGCATCGCCGATAGCGTCGAGTTTGGCCTGGGTGCGCTGGCAGATGGCGTACATGTTTGCCTGCGGGTGGCGCTGATAAATCGGGATGAATTCGGCACCGAACCCGAGGCCGACGATGGCCACATTCACTTTCTGATAGGATTTTTTGGCTTTGGCTGGCATGGGAGGACTTGGTGAGGGGAGGATGGAATGAGGATTTGCGCTGAATCTGGCGCTTTCTGGAGAAGGAAACCAGTAATTCTTGCGCTTTTCGCATGAGAAAAAACACGGGCTCCGGTGCGACGCTGCACGGGAGCCCGGGGCGGATGAGGGAGATCAGTGGTGGTTCAGCGGCCGCTTGCGGGTTTCGGCGGTGATTTCGGAGCGGCTTTTTTGCGGGGTGCGCGTTTGATTTCGACCGGTCCGAGTTCGCGCTTCATGATGGCGAAGAGCCGCTGGAGTTCGAGTTTTTTGGAGGCTGGGATTTCGTTCCAATGGGTGTCGGTGAGCGCTCCTTCGATGGCGTAGGCGGCGACGACTGAAACGGGATGTCCGACTTGGAGCATGCGGCGGCAGACTTCGATGGCGCCGAGTTTCGCCAGTTCCGACTTTGTTTTGACTCCGGCATCGAGAAGCCACTGGGCGGTTTTCTCCCCGAGATTCTTCAAGGCGGCAAGCTGGCGGAGGCTGGTTTCGGCGTCTGGCATAGCCTGTGACTATATGTCGCCTTTTCGCATTTGTCAGCGAATCAATCGCAAACGTTGGAAAAAAAATTCCCGGCACATGAAGTGGCCTGGCACGGTGGATGCTCATCCACCCCATCTGCCGCTTCCGGACACTGCCGGACGGCCTTACAGCAACCAACCACCCATCATCCATGAAGAAGATCGAAGCGATAATTAAACCCTTCAAACTGGAGGACCTGAAGGAAGCGCTCCACGAGATCGGGATCGAAGGCATGACGGTCACCGAGGTCAAGGGATTCGGGCGTCAGAAGGGCCATACCGAGATTTACCGCGGAAGCGAGTACACGGTCGATTTTCTTCCGAAGATCAAAGTGGAGGTGGTGACCTCCGACGATCGCGTTGCGGGCGCGGTTGATGCCATCGTGAAGGCTGCCCGGACCGGGAAGATCGGCGACGGCAAGGTGTTCATTTCCCCGGTCGAATCGGCGGTGCGCATCCGGACCCAGGAGCGCGACGAGGCAGCCGTCTGAACCTGACAAACCAAGGAGAACTTCCAATCAATCCATGAAATCGATTTTCCGACTTCTCACTCTAGTGGCATGCGCCCAATTCGGCACGCTGGTGACGCGGGCGCAGGACGCGGCCCCTGCTGCTGAAGCTGCACCGGTAGCGGCGGAGGCTGCGCCTGCTGCGGCCGAGACAGCCCCTGCGGCTCCTGAAGCTGCGCCGGCAGCGCCTGCTGCTGCTGCGGAGCCGACGGCCTTTGAAAAAGACGTCACGGCGTACTTCGACAACGTTGCGGCCACCGGGCCACTGGCTGGAAAGCCGGGTCCTGGCCATAACGCCTTCATCATGATCTGTGCGGCGCTCGTGCTATTCATGACGCTGCCGGGTCTGGCGCTGTTCTACGGTGGGCTTGTCCGTTCGAAGAACATTTTGTCCGTGATGGCCCAGTGTCTCATGATTGCCGGGCTGGTGACGATCCTGTGGTTCGCCTGCGGTTACTCGCTGGTCTTTGGTGAGCACCCAGCTGAGGGAGCTCCGAAGTGGGCGGGTTATCTCGGTTCGATGAAGTATGCCTTCCTTGACGGCGTGGGCGGTGCGCCGAATGCGAACTACACGGGATGGCCATCGCATGCGGCATTTTCGATGTATCAGTTGATGTTCGCGATCATCACACCGGCGCTGATCATTGGAGCGATTGCCGAGCGGATGAAGTTTGCGGCGATCATCACATTTGTCGGTGCGTGGATGTTCCTAGTTTACTTCCCGATGGCGCACATGGTCTGGGGTTTCGATGGCAAGTTTAACGGTGTCTGGAACGGTGGCGCTACGACCCCGGGGATTGACTTTGCCGGCGGTACTGTGGTGCACATGACCTCTGGATGGTCGGCGCTGGTGCTGTGCCTCATTCTGGGCAAGCGCAATGGATTCGGAAAGCAGCCGATGGCTCCTCACAGCATGGTGCTCTGCATGGTCGGCACAGGGATGCTCTGGGTTGGCTGGTATGGTTTCAATGCCGGTTCGGCGCTTGCTGCTGACGGCCTCGCTGCCACGGCCTTCATGACGACGACGATTGCTGCGGCTGTGGCCTGTTTCGTGTGGGGTGTGCTTGAGGGGGTTACCCGCGGTAAGGTTTCCGTCCTTGGGCTCTGCTCGGGTGCGGTTGCTGGACTCGTGGTGATCACGCCAGCAGCAGGCTTCGTGACGGCCAAGTCTGCCTTCATCATGGGTGTGCTGGCCGGCATTGTGCCATTCTTCGCCTGCACGAAGCTGAAGACTCTGATTGGCTATGACGACTCCCTCGACACCTTCGGTGTGCACGGTGTCGGCGGCACGCTCGGTGCGATCCTAACGGCGGTGTTTGCGGACAGCAAAGTGAACCCGAACCTTGTTTCGGATGCCTATGCCAAGGTGAATGGACTTGCGAAGTTCTTCGGTGAGGACGGGAAGGCGAGCACCGGGCTACTGGTGAATCACCTCATCATCTGCGTGGCGACGATTGTGCTGTCCGTGGTGGTGACGGTCATTCTGGCGTACGCGATCAAGTTCACGATCGGGCTGCGCGCCAGTGAAGAAGCGGAAACGCAGGGTCTGGACGTCGCCGAGCACGGCGAAGAAGGGTACCACGGGGCCTGACCTCGGGTGGTGTCCCGCGTAAAATTCGGGGGTTGCTGCAAAACGCTGTGCCCGGGTCCGGTGAGTAGCCGGCCCGGGCACAGTCACGTTGAGGAACAGGCGTGACAGGGCAGGGTAGAGGCGCTATGGGGCTTGTTCCATGCGTCCGATCTATTTGCTGAAAGCTTTCCTGTGCGCGATTGCGGTTGTGTTGAGTGCTTCGTCCTCAAGGGCGGACCTTGCGGCTTACCTTGCGAAGCCTGAGCCCGCCTATGGATGGAGCGAGGTGTCACGGTCGGCGCTGGGTGATTGCGAGGTGCGGCTGCTCAAGCTGGTTTCGCAGGAATGGCAGGGCATCACATGGGATCACGATGTGGTGGTGATCCGGCCGTCGGGCGTGCCATTCACAGGGAAGTTGTTTCTGATGAACAATGGCGGGACGGCGAAGGTGAAGGATTATGCCTTTGGGGCGATGCTGGCGACCCGCATCAAGGCACCGGTGGCGCTGCTCATGGGGATTCCGAAGCAACCGCTGTTTGACGGCAAGAAGGAGGACGCGCTGATTGCGGAGACATTTGTGCGGTACCTGGAAACCGGGGATGCATCGTGGCCGCTGCTGTTTCCGATGACCAAGAGCCTCGTGAAATGCATGGATGCGCTCCAGGATTGTTTCCGGCGGGAGTGGCAGGAGGAACTGAAGGGCTTCATTGTCAGCGGGGCATCGAAGCGTGGCTGGACGACGTGGCTGACAGCGGCGTCGGACGCCCGGGTGGAGGCGATTGCGCCGATGGTCATCGATACGCTGAATATGCAGGAGCAACTTCCGCATCAGGTAAAGATGTTCGGCAAGGTCAGTGACAGCATCCGAGATTACACGGATCGCGGGCTGGTTCCCGTTCCGGATGAGGAGAAGGCGAAGCGCCTCTGGTCGTGGGTCGATCCATTCGTCTACCGCGAGAAGTTCACGATGCCGAAGCTGATTGTCTGCGGGACGAACGATCCTTACTGGAGCACTGATGCGCTCAATCTATACTGGGATGGGCTGCCTGCCCGGAAGTGGATTTCCTATTCGCCGAATGCCGGGCACAATCTCAGTGCCAGCGGGGCAGGCGGCGAGGCCAAAGGTCCGGAGCGTGCGATCAATGCGGTGACGGCCTTCGTCCGGCATTGTATCGTGGGCAAGGCCATGCCTGCGTTGCAGTGGCAGCACGGGGAGAACGCCGACGGGTCGCTGCTGCTCAAGGTCACGGCCGAGCCCGTGCCGGCGAAGCTGACGCTGTGGCGCGCCGAGAGCGAGACGACCGACTTTCGGGCGGCCACGTGGTCTTCCCGGGAGGTAAAGACCAGCGGTACCGGGGCGGAAATGACCGTGCCGCGTCCTGCGCGTGGCCATATTGCCTTTTTTGCGGACGCCGGCTATGAAATCGACGGCATTCCCTACGCGCTCTGCACGCAGTTGCGCATGGCCGCTGCTTCCGCCAATAAATGAATCCTGACTTTATGAAGCCCCTCCGGATCCTTTCCCTCCTGCTGCTCCCGGCAGCTGCCAGAGCCGCTGAAATCCTTGTCGAAGCCGAGAGCTTTGCAAGTCATGGCGGCTGGACACTCGACACCCAGTTCATTGAGATCATGGGGTCACCCTATCTCCTCGCGCACGGATTGGGGAGACCGGTGGCTGATGCTTCCGCGAAAGTCAGGATTCCAGAGACCGGGCGGTGGCGGGTGTATGTCCGGACAAAGGATTGGGTTTCGCCGTGGCAGGCGCCAGGTGCCCCGGGAGAATTCTCGTTGCTCGTCAACGGCAAGGTGCTTCCCGAGACGTTCGGTACCACTGGTGGATGGCACTGGCAGCCCGGCGGGTCCGTGGAGCTTCCTGCCGGGGATGCAGCGATCGCCATTCACGATCTCACTGGATTCGACGGGCGCTGCGATGCCATTTATCTAACTAACGATGCAAATTCAATGCCGCCGGAGACCCGCGCGGATCGGCGCAGGCTCCTAGGGCTTCCCGAACAGACGCCGGAGTCGGAGGAGTATGATCTCGTCGTCTGCGGTGGTGGTTATTCCGGCATGGGGGCGGCGATTGCTGCGGCGAGGCAGGGGCTTAAAGTGGCGCTGCTGCAGAACCGCCCTGTCCTTGGCGGCAATGGATCGAGTGAGATTCAGGTCTGGGCTCAGGGCGGCACGATGCGCGGGCTTTACCCGCATCTTGGAGAGATCATCGAGGAATTCGCCGACCATGCTGCCAATTCCCCCGGCGAGGCGGACGAGTATGGCGACGCGCGCAAGGAGGCCGCGATCCGGGCCGAGTCCGGCATTGCTCTGTTTCTCAATCATCACGTGATCGCTGCCGAACAGGGTGATACGCCATTGTCGGGGCACCGCATGATCCGCAGCGTGACCGCGCTTGATACGAGGAGTGGGCGTGAAGTGCGTTTCCGAGGCAAGTTCTTCGCGGACTGTACTGGGCATGGAACCGTTGGTGCCCTTGCGGGTGCGTCGTTCACGATGTTAGAGAAGGGACATCTTGGCATGAGCAACATGTGGAGTTGGCAGCCGTCTGCGACGCCCTCGCCGTGGCCTGAAACCCCGTGGGCGCTCCCGCTTGAGCCGGGTGATTTTCCGCCGACCCGCAAGGCCGAGAAGACGGCATCCCTGTTTCACAAAGGCGAGTGGTTCTGGGAAAGCGGCTTCGACCGGCATCCTCTCAACGACCTTGAACTGACGCGGGACTGGAACCTGAGGGCCGTCTACGGGGCCTTTGGAACGCTTCGCCGCACGGCGAACCCTGACGCGCAGTTGTCATGGGTTGCGGCGATCGGGGGCACCCGGGAGAGCCGCCTGCTTCAGGGGGATGTCGTCCTGACGGATCGCGACATTGTGGAAAAGCGGCCGTTTCCCGACGGGTGTGTCCCGACCACGTGGGATCTTGATCTGCATTACCCCAAGGAACAGTATGCGAAGAAATTTCCTGACAACCCGTTTATCAGCCGTGCACAGTTCGGGAAGGGTGTGGACAGGGAGAATGGCTATCCGATTCCTTACCGATGCCTCTATTCGAAGGATGTCGACAACCTGTTCATGGCCGGACGCTGCATCAGTGTCACGCATGAGGCGTTAGGGACGGTCAGGGTGATGCGCACCTGTGGAATGATGGGCGAAGTCGTCGGGAAGGCCGCGTGGGTGGCCGTCACAAGGGGCACGACACCGCGCGGCGTCTATCAGAGCCACTTTGATGAACTCAAGGAACTCTGGCGGCAGCCGGGAGGTGCGCGCCGGGCGTCGCTCCGCGAGCCTCTTGCGGTGCCTCCGGGCTGGAAACCACCGGTGGTGGCCAAGCCGGGCGTGGCCGGGCTGGATCCGAAGTCGCTGCCTGGAGTGGTGGTGGATGACAGTCAGGCTGTGTGTAGCGGCCCGTGGACCGAGGCCAGCGGGTTGCCTGGATTCGTGGGCAAAGGCTACCGCTACGCTCCGCAGGGCAGCGATGCGACGGCGCGGTTTCTGGCGACAGTGCCGACCGGTGGCACGTGGGAAGTCCGGATGAAGTGGGCGCCGCATGCCAATCGTGCCACGAACGCCCGTGTCACGGTCGGCGGACGGGATGTCAGGATCAATCAGCGCAAGGCTGCGGACCGCCCGGATGGATTCCAGAGCCTCGGAAACGTGTCCGTCAAGGCTGGCGAAGCCGTTTCGGTGACTCTCAAGGCGGAAGATGCCGATGGATTCGTGCATGCGGACGCCATCTGGCTGGTTCCAGTGCCGTGACGGCACGTCGGCGGGGCGTTTCATCCCCGGCCAAGGGTGGTTTCATCCCGCGAAACCTGCGATTCGTCTCAAACGAAGCGCCGAATGCGAGGATTGTGGCATCCTTTGCCCATCAGCGGAACCATTCGCTGCACAAACAAACCCAAACCGAACCAAGACAATGAAAACAACCCTGATTCTCGCTTCCGCGCTCTTCGGCGCTTCACTGAGCCTCTCCATCGCCCAAGGCCCCGGCGGACGCGGCCCTGGTGGTCCTGGCGGGCAAGGCGGTGACCGCCCGGCTCCTCCTTCGCCAGCGGAAGCTGCCGCGGAACTCAGCAAGCGTTATGCGGCCCTCGCCGCTTTCGATGCCGACAAGAGCGGCAAGCTTGAGGCTGCGGAACTCGACAAGGTCGCGGCCGCCATCGAAGACGGTTCCCTCGAAATGGGGCCTCCCGGCGGTCGTCCTCCTGGTGGACCGGACGGTGGCAAAGGTGGTAAGCCCCCAGGTGGTTCCGAGGGCGGCAAAGGCGGCAAGCCTAACGGGAAGCGCGCCGCCTCCGCTGCTGCTAAGCTTTTTGAATCCCTCGCTCCTTACGACAAGGACAAGAGCGGCACTATCGACGAGACCGAACAGGCAGCGGTGGCCACTGCCATTGAAGACGGTTCCCTCAAGCTCCCGCGTGCCGGTGGTCGCGGCCCGGGTGGTCCTGGCGGCCGCCCTCCCGGTGGTCCGGAAGGTGGTCCGGAAGGCGGACGCGGTGGACGTGGCCCGGGCCGCCCTCCCGGTGGTCAGTAAGCGTTTCAGCAGCGCTCCCGCTTCCCAACCCTGAAGCCCATGGCGCCCGCCGGGAATCCCTGCCCGGCGGGCGCTGCCTGTGATAGATTCCAAGGTCATGACTGCGCTCCGTTCATGGAAATCCCTGATGCTCGCCTTCGTTGCGCTGGCGTCTGTGTGGGGTGCACTTGTGACGTTCTTCGCCGCGCAGTTCGTTCTCACCGGATCGCTCGAATGGACGGAAGCCCTGCGGCGTTCATCGGTCTTCTGGATGCCATGGGTGCTGCTGCTTCCGCTGACATGGGGACTGACCCGCTGGCTGCTCCATCGCGAGGCTTCACTGCCCTGGAGTCTCGGTGCCCACTTGCTCGGCTGCACGACAGCTGTCATGGCCTGCCACCTGTATACGTCGGAACGCACGCCATACCGCGATGCCGAACGGCCCCGTGACCTTCCCGGACCGCCCGGGGAAATGGGTGAACGGGGAGACCGCCCGCGCGACTTTCAAGGACCGCCGCCCCGCGACGGCGGTGACCGCCCGCGCGAATTCCAAGGACCGCCGCCAGGTGCGTTCCGCAGCGATGGCCCGGGGCCGCCAAGGCAGGGACGCCCGCCTGGCCGCCAAGGCCGCCCCGACGAACCCGGCCGCCCGCGCAACGGATTCGGGGCCTTCGGTTTCCGCACCGTCATCGACACTGTCATCTATGGAGGTGTCGTCAGCATGACCTGCGCGCTGGCTTTTCTCCGGCGGTCACGGCAGCGCGAACGCCGCACGCTTGAACTTGAAGCCAGTCTGTCCCGGGCCCGACTCGATGCGCTCCGTCTCCAGATCAATCCGCACTTCCTCTTCAACACTCTCAACGCCGCCGCTTCGCTGGTGCACTCCCGCCCCGATGCCGCCGACGAGATGATCGGGAGCCTTAGCGAACTGCTGCGCGCATCGCTTCAGGGGACCGGCAGTCACGAGATCACGCTCGCCCGCGAACTGGAGCTGCTAGGGCTCTACACGAGCATTGAACGCACGAGGTTCGGGAAACGCATTGAGTTCACGGAGTCGATCGACGCCGAATCCCGTGTCGCGCTTGTCCCGGCGCTGGTGCTGCAGCCACTTGTTGAGAACGCGGTGCGCCACGGTATCGAACCTCGCCCCGGACCCGGCAGAGTTTCCGTCAACGCGCGCCGGGAAGGGGACCGCCTCATCCTGACGGTTTGCGATGACGGCATCGGGTTCGATCCCGGCCGTCCGGCCCGGGGCAGTGGCATCGGACTTGCTAACACCAGAGACCGGCTCCGCGCGCTTTACGGCGACGCGCAGCACCTCACGATTGCCGCCGCGCAGGGCGGTGGCACCTGCATCACGCTTTCGCTGCCATGGCATCTCCCGTGACCCTTCGCGCCATCATCGCCGATGACGAACCGCTTGCCCGCGAGCGCGTCCGCCACCTTCTCCGCAATCACCCTGACATCGAGGTTGTCGCGGAATGCGAAGACGGTCCCGCCGCCGTCACCGCAGTTACGGAACACCGTCCGGACCTGCTCTTCCTTGACATCCAAATGCCCGGGCTCGATGGATTCGGCGTGCTTGAAGCACTGGATCCTGCGCACCTGCCGACGGTCATCTTCACGACGGCATGGGACCAGCACGCGCTGCGCGCCTTTGATGCCCATGCGCTCGATTATCTGCTGAAGCCATTCAAGCCCGCCCGCTTCAGCGAAGCCGTGCAACGAGCGCGTGACCTGCATGCGCGCCGCGACGCGGGAGCGGAGACCCGCCGACTGCTCGGTCTGCTGGAGCAGCGATCCGCCCGCCATCTCAGCCGCCTTCCGGTAAAGAACGGCGAGAAGATCACCTTTGTGAAGGCTGCGGACATCGAGTGCATCGAAAGCGCCGGCAATTACGTTGTCGTTCACTCAGAGGGCCGCGAGCATGTCATCCGCGAGACGCTCTCTGAATTGGAAGCGCAGCTGGATCCTACCCGATTTCTCCGTGTCAGCCGCGGGGCCATTGTCAATCTCGACCATGTCCGCGAATTGCAGCCGCTTTTCAAAGGCGACCACGTAGTCATCCTTCAAAGCGGCCGCAGCGTTCCTATGACCCGCGGGCTCAGGGAAATCGAGCGGGCACTGCGCTACAGCTGAAGCCTCAGCCGTTCCCATATTCAGGCGAGGAATTTCGCGCGCAGGTATTCGAGATGATAGTCAGCACGGGTAGGCTCGCCTGTGGCATGGCGCATCAGTTCTGGCGCGGACCAGCGGCGGCCATGCGCGTGAACCCGGCTGCGAAGCCAGTTCAGCAGCGGGGCGTATTGGCCGGACGCCAGCGAGCTGTCGAGTCCCGGATCGTCGCGCCGAGCGGCCCGCATCAGTTGCGAGGCATTGAGGTTTCCAAGGGTGTAGGTGCAGAAGTACCCAAAGCCCGCGAAACTCCAATGAATGTCCTGCAGGCAGCCTCGGGCGTCGTCGGGCACGGTGAGCCCGGTCAGTTCCCGGAACCGCGCGTTCCATGCCTCCGGCAGATCCTTGACTTCGAGCCCGCCGTTGATCAGCAGGTTCTCGATCTCGAACCGCAGAATGATGTGCAGGTCGTACGTCACCTCGTCCGCATCCACACGGATGAAGCTAGGGGACACTCGCCGCGCCGCGGCCGCAACCTGCTGCGGGGTGAAGGCGGCCAATCCCGGGAAATGCACGGCCGCCCGCGGCAGCCAGTGGTTCCAGAACGCTTCGCTGCCGCCGATGTGGTTCTCCCAGAGACGGCTTTGACTCTCATGAATACCCAACGAGCAGGCGTCACCCGCGGGGAGGCTCCACTCACTTTTGTTCAGCCCCTGTTCGTAGAGTCCGTGCCCTGCTTCATGGAGCACGCCATAGAGCGACGACAGGAAATCGCCTTCATCATAACGGGTCGTCAGCCGCGTATCTTCAGGCCCGAGGCTGGTACAGAACGGATGCGTGGTCGTGTCGATGCGCCCGGCGAAGAAGTCGAATCCGAATGCTTCGGCGACCTCGCGGTTGAAGGCCTGCTGCGCGGCAATCGGATAGTGTCCCGCCAGCAGATCCGCCGGAGTCCGTGCGGAAATCTCCGTGGCGGGCCCGACCAGTGCGGCAATCTGAGGCGCGAGTTCGGCAAAGAGCGCGCTGATGTCCGCGGTGCGTGCCCCGGGTTCGTATTCGTCGAGCAGTGCGTCGTATCGGCATGCCTCCCAGCCTAGCAGATCGGCTTTCTGCCGGGTCAGCGTCACCAGTTTCTCCAGCATCGGGCGGTAGTGCGCAAAATCGGAACGGCGGCGGGCTTCGGCCCACACGTGAGTTGCTTCCGAGGTGGTGCGGGACAGTTCCTCCACGAATGCCGAGGGGAGCTTCGCCGCGAGGTCATAATCCCGCCGCCAGCCGCGCACGTTAGTGGCTTCGACTGTTTCCGCGTCAAACCCGGCGGCTTCACAGGCGTCGATGCCCACTGCCGTTTCCGGTGCGGTCACGAGCCGATGATGCGCCCCCGCAAGCCAGGAGAGTTGCTCGCCGCGCCACGCGGCTGCTTTGTCAGGGAGGAATGTTTCCTGATCCCATCCGAGGACCGCCTGGATGGATTTGATGCGGGCGGCTTCGCGGAAGCGGGCGGAAAGTTCCTCGTAGGGTTTCATGCCGACACTGAGACCACGGGTAGCAGCCGCTGCAAGCGCCGGGCGAGCCGTTCGGGCTGCCGCGTTTCGCATTCCCAGATCACCGCCACGCGCCATCTCTCCCGCTTCAGGGCCGCTGTGTTGCGTCGGTCGCGAGCCGTGTTCGCATCGAATTTCGCCTGCCAGAAGGCTGCGTTCGCCGACGGCATGGACGCCAACCGGCAACCCCGGTGCCGGTGCCAGAAACACCCGTGGACAAACAGCACCATCCGCCGCGGACCGAAGACAATGTCAGGCTTTCCCGGCAGGTCGCGCCGGTGCAGACGATAGCGCAGCCCCATCTCCGTGAGCAGGCGGCGCACGGCCAGTTCCGGATGCGTATCCTTGCTCCCGATCCGCGACATGTTCCACGACCGCCGCTCCGGAGACAGGCGGTCGCGGCCAGTCGACGGCGAGGCCTCAGGCTTTTTTACCGCGCGCGCTGCCATGAACGCGTTTGAACAATTCTGTCTTCAGCGCGGCAATCCCGTCGCCTTCCTGCGCGGAAACCGGCAGGACCTTGATCTTCGGAAACCGGGCCTTGATGGCCGCGAGATTGTCGGCCGCCTCCGGCAGGTCCGTCTTGTTAGCCAGAATGATCCACGGGCGCTTCGCGAGGCTCTCGTCGTAAAGCGAGATCTCCTTGCGCAGAATTGTCAGGTCGGAACACGGATCGCGGCCCTCGCTGCCAGCGGCATCGACCACAAACAGCAGAAAGCGGCAGCGCAGCAGGTGCCGTAGGAATTCATGCCCCAGCCCGATGTTCGCGTGCGCGCCTTCAATCAGCCCGGGAATGTCCGCGACCACCACGCGCTTGTACTCAGGGTACTCGATGACGCCCACCATCGGATGCAGCGTCGTAAACGGATAGGCCGCCACTTTCGGACGCGCTGCGCTCAGCTGCGTGAGCAGTGAACTCTTCCCAGCATTGGGAAAACCCACAAACCCCGCGTCGGCAATCTGCCGCAGCTCGAAATAGAAGTGCCCGCCCTCACCCTCTTCGCCAGGGGTGAACTCATAAGGCACCCGGTGGGTCGGTGTCTTGAAATTGTTGTTCCCTTTGCCGCCCTTGCCGCCGCGGCAGAGGATGAATTCCTGACCGATTTCCGTGAGGTCGGCGGCCAGTTCCAGTTCATGGCCGGCATCAATGCGTTCCTTGAGCGATCGGCGTACCGTGGCTGCCTCCTCGGTCTCGCCGCCTTCTTCCTCATCCACCAGAAAGTCATCGCCGGAAGCCTCGGCTGTGCCGTCATCGGCCGGAACGTCCGCCGTCTTGTCGCGGTACACTAGCGTTCCCTGCGGCACGAGAACCACAAGGTCTTTGCCGCTCCGGCCGCTGCGCAGACGGAATCCGCCTTTCGCGCCATGTTCGGCTTTGAGGTTCGGATTGTAGAAAAACGGCCGCAGGTTGTCGATGTGTGGATCGACGCGGAGGACGACGTCGCCGCCCTTGCCGCCGTCGCCGCCGTCAGGACCGCCTCGGGGGATGAACTTCTCGCGGCGGAAACTGACCGCACCATCGCCGCCGTCGCCGGCCTGAGCTAGAATGCGGATGTGATCAATGAACATAGCTGGATGATTTCGGGAAATTGGCGCGCCCTCAGACGGCCGTCGGTTTACGGAAGATGCCCGTGATGGCCTTCACGGTGAGGCTCAAGGGCAGGAAAACGATTTCGACAAGCCGCGCAAATCCTTTCATCACCGGCCGCGCGATGGCAAACACGGGATTGAGAAGGCGCTGCAGGCCGCGGTTGTTAGAATACAGAAAGGCGACAAACACAATGAGGATGATGCCGATGAACTTCTGCCACGACTCGACGTGCAGTTTGTGCCCGGAATGCAGCAGCGGCCATGCTTCCTCAGCCAGCAGAATGCAGCCGACATACCCGATGAGCACAAATGCCGCAGGCTCGAGAATCGGAAACCGCTTCAGCAGCTTGACCGCGTGCGGCGCAATCGCCTGCAGTGCCAGAATCGCAAATCCCACGCCCGCATAAATCGGCCACATGATGTGCGATCCATCCGGTCGCTTCTCGCTGAGCCCCACCGCCGCGATGACGTTGTCGATGCTCAGACTCAGATCCATCAGCCCGATCTGCACCAGCACCGCGGCCAGCCCAGCCTTCGATATCGCCGCTTTGCCCGGTGCACCCGCGTCTCCGCTGCCAGCCGTGCCATCGGCTTCTTCAACCGCATGATCCTCGCAAAGGTGCGACGCCATCAGGTAGATCAGGTAGCCGGCTCCAAGCCAGCGCACCCATGTGTTACTGATGAGCCACGTCGCCGCCAGCAGCGCCAGCACGCGGAACAGATACGCTCCCGCCATCCCGAGTCGGATCGCCTTCTTCTGATCGTCCGGCGGCAAGCCGCGCGCGAGCGCCGCAATGCCCAGCACATTGTCTACGGAAAGAAGACCCTCGATGAGCACGAGACTGGCAATGACGGCGAGGCCGTCGAAGATTTCCTGGGAAGTCATGTCGAATTGAAAATGCCGGACGCGCCGACGGAAAGAAACGGCACCATGCGCCGCACGTCTGCCGCCCGCCAGTGATAAAATCCGCGACTCTTTGGAGGCAGTTCAGCGCCCCGGGACCTCCGGCGCGGCAAAATGATTGAGCGCGTCCACCCGGCCACTGGCCGCATTCCACCGGAACGGCCGCGCGATCGCGCCGCTCACAAATGCCTTCGCATCCGCCACCGCAGTCCTCAGAGGGACTCCCGCGGCCAGCCCTGCCGCAATCGCCGCGGAATACGTGCAGCCTGTTCCGTGGGTGGCCACTCCTGCCACGTACGGAGCCGTCAGTTCCAACTCACCATCGCCGTCGGCCAGCACGTCCACAGCCGTCTTCCCGCGCAGGTGACCGCCCTTGAGCAGCACTGCGCAGCCGCACCGGTCCCGCAGTTCCCGCGCCGCCGCCGCAAGCTCCCCGACCTGTGTCACGGATCGACCCAGCAGCACCGCGGCTTCATCTAGATTCGGTGTCAGCAGCGTCGCCACCGGAAACAGCAGGCGGGCACAAGTCCGCACCGCGGCCCGCTGCATCAGAGGGTCGCCGCTCGTCGCCACCATCACAGGATCCACCACCAGCGGGGCCCGCCCGCTTCGCCCCATCGCCCCGAGGGCCGCCGCCGTCGCTTCGATCAGCGGACGGCTGTAAAGCATCCCCGTCTTCACCGCCGAGACCGGAAATCCCGCCAGCAGCAGCCGCAGCTGCTCCTCCAGCACAGGACGGGTCACCGGCAGAATCTTCGTCACCTTGCCTGGAATCTCCGCCACCACACAGGTCACCGCCGTCAGCCCGTAAACCCCGAACGCACTGAATGTCTTCAGATCCGCCTGAATCCCAGCGCCGGACGAGCAATCGCTTCCGGCAATGGTGAGGGCGACCGGTGGACTGGAAAACGCTGGCTTCATGCGCCGACCGTTCGTGGGAGATTCCATTGACCTCAAGCGCGCCCTCGTTTACCCGCCCAATCGGTGAATCACTATTTCAAGGAACTACCCGGTCTCGAGGCCAGCGTCGACGAGGTCCTCTACATGCCCGGGCTCAACGCGCCCGACGACCGCCCGTTCCCCTTCGTCTATTACATCACCATCAGGAACCGCTCGGCTCAAACCGTCACCGTCCGCGCCCGCAAATGGGTCGTCCGCCAGAAAAACGGTGAAGTCATCGTCGTCGAAGGCGATGGCGTCATCGGCCAGTTCCCCCGCCTCGAGCCCGGCGCAGAATTTCCTTACAATTCCTGCCACACCGTCAGCCAGGACAGCCGCGCCGAAGGAGCCTACTTCGCTCAGACGGACGACGGCCAGATCTACATCGTCCCGATCCCGCCCTTCGATCTCAAGCTCCCTCAGTGGGTCTGAACCACTGCGGCCCCGCGCCCGTCACAGGCGCTTCGGTGCCGCCGGAGCACAACTGCAGCCGCCGCAGCTCGCCCGCCCGCCCGCACCGCGCCGACGGATTATCCTGACTAGAAAAACCAGCGCCGTTCCCGCCACCACCGCGGCTGCTGTGATGCTCTGCCAGTCCTCGTTCATGACGACAGTGCGCTGATCAGTTGGTACACCGCCGTCGCCAGCAGCCACGCCGTTCCGGTCATGTAGGCCAGTTGAAACAACGGCCATTTCCACGAGTG
The DNA here is from genome assembly GCA_027483175.1 of Verrucomicrobiaceae bacterium. Lineage (GTDB taxonomy): Bacteria > Verrucomicrobiota > Verrucomicrobiia > Verrucomicrobiales > V1-33 > V1-33. The sequence continues at coordinate 21,174 of JAIXVE010000174.1, forward strand.
TGTCTCCCGCCTCACCACCGCAATCGTGCTCAGACACTGCATCGCGAACACAAAGAACACCATCAGCGATGCACACAGCGCCGGCGTGTAAACCGGGGTGCCGTCCGGCCGCCGTTCCGCCGCCAGCCGATCCCGCAGCCGCCGCGTCCCGTCATCGTCGTCTTCCGCCTCAACGTTGTAGATCACACTCATCGTGCTGACAAATACCTCCCGCGCCGCAAACGATGAGATCAGCCCGATCCCGATTTTCCAGTCAGCCCCCATCGGCCGGATCACCGGCTCAATCGCATGCCCGAGCCGTCCCGCCGCACTGTGGGCTAGCGCCGCCGATTTATCTTCCGAAAGCGTCCCATCCGCATTCCGCAGCTTCGGATAAGTCGATGCACCCCAGAGCAGAATGGAAAGCCCCAGAATCACCGTGCCCGCCCGCCGGATGAACATCCACGCGCGTCCCGCCATCTGCCTGGCAATGTTCGCGAATGACGGCATCTTGTACGCCGGCAATTCCAGGATCATCGCCGACGGCGCACCCGGCAGCAGCTTCTTGTTGAACAGCCACGCAAAACAGAACACCCCGGCAATCCCCGCCGCATACAATCCCGTCAGGATCCCCGCCTTCATCGGGGCAGGGACCGCCTTGCCCGGAACCAGCGCCGCAATCAGCAGCAGGTACACCGGCAACCGCGCCGAACATGCCGCCAGCGGAGCCACCAGAATCGTGATCAACCGGTCCCTTGGACTCTCAATCGTCCGCGCCGCCATCACCCCAGGCACCGCACACGCATGCGACCCGAGGATCGGCAGGAAGCTCTTCCCGGTCAATCCGACCCGGCTCATGATCCGGTCCATCAGAAACGCCACCCGCGCCATATAACCGGTGTCCTCCATGAAGCCGATGAAGAAAAACAGAATCAGAATCTGCGGCAGGAAAACAATCACCCCGCTCACCCCGGAAATCACCCCGTCAGTCATGAGACTGCGCAAATCCCCGTCCGGCATCCAGCCCGGAATTTCCGACGTCCCCGTGATCTTCGCCGTCAGCGCCGAAAACCCGCTCTCGATCCACCCCACCGGAATCTCCACGACCGAGAAAATCAGATAAAACAGAAACCCTAGCGTTCCGGCGAGCGCCAGCCAGCCCCACACTTTGTGCAGCAGCACCGTGTCCAGCTTGTCCGTCAATGTCGCCGACGCACTCTCCGGCCGTCGCACCACACTCTCCAGCGCCGCATGAATCGCATCGTACCGCGCCGCCACCAGCCGATCCTCCCACCCTGGCACTTCGCGCTCCAGCTGCTCCCGCCCTAACCGGATCATCGCCACCGCCGCCGGCGCAATCCCGTAATGCGTCGGATCGTGCCCGGAAATCAGATACAGCGGCTCCAGCGGGGACGCCGTCGCCGCCACAATCCCCGCCGCCGCCAGATTCTCCCGCGCCCGCACCAGCGCTCCACGCACCGGCACCGGCATCGCATCCAGCAATGGCTTCGGCGACGGCAGTTCCTGACGGCTCATCGCCACCTTCAATTCCACCAGTCCCTTCTTCTGACTCGCCACCATCGGAATCACCGGCACCCCGAACCGCTCCGCCAGCCGCTCCACATCAAACCTCAACCCGTTCCGCTCCGCCACATCCACCATATTCAGCACCAGAATCACCGGCACTCCCAGCTCCAGAATCTGCGTGAACAAATAAAGGTTCCGCTCCGGATTCGACGCGTCCACCACACACACTATCCGGTCCGGCCGCGGCGTGTCCGGCCGCCGCCCCAGCAGCACATCCCGCAGAATCGCCTCGTCCGGCGACCGCGCATTCAAACTGTACGCCCCAGGTAGATCAATCACCCGTAGCCGCACCCCGTGTTGCGAATAGAACTCGCCCTCCTTCCGCTCAATCGTCACCCCGGGATAATTCCCCACCTTCTGCCGCAGCCCCGTCAGCGCATTGAACAAAGTCGTCTTCCCGCAGTTGGGATTCCCCACCAGCGCATACACCAACCCTTCACTGTAACCAGTCGTCTTCATACCCCCGCCGCCCTCTCCGTTTCCACCTCGATCAGGCTCGCCTCCGCATCCCGCAGCGACAACAGCGCTCCCCGCACCCCGATCTCCACAGGATCGCCCATCGGAGCCCGCCGGATGAACTCCACCCGCGTCCCCGGCAGCAACCCCATCTCCCTCAACCGCGTCAAACTCGGCGCTCCCTCCGGCAAGGTCACAATCACCCCAGTCTCCCCAGGCTTCAGCATGGACAACGGACAGCGTCGCCGATTCATAATGCTCCTCCCTTCACAGCACTGGTGCCACCAGCACCGCCGCCGCCATCCGCCCACTCAGGCAAACCCGCGCATCCTTCACCTGCGCCAGCACCGACGGACTCGCACACACAAGCCGCACCTCCGCATCCTCATGAAATCCCATCTCCCGCAACCTCCGGCAATCCTCCACCTCCCCCTCCAAATGCCGCACCACCAC
>JAIXVE010000183.1 GCA_027483175.1 Verrucomicrobiaceae bacterium
CCGACGCACAAGAGTGAGTTGAGTGCGTTGAAGACGGTGAAGCAGGATGCGCGGAGCAAGGAGGGGTTGAAGAAGGCGATGAAGATTGTGGAGGAGACGGCGACGACGAATGAGGCGTTGAAGAAGGAGGCGGAGCGTTTGTTGAAGGAGAAGGAGAGTGGGGGGATGAAGGATGCGAAGGATTTGAAGAAGGCGGTGGAGGGGTTGAAGAAGGAGGGGGGAGCGGATCCATTGGATGCGTTGAAGGACATTGCGCGGGAGGCGAAGGAGGCGATGGGGGATGAGAGCAAGGAAGTGATCAAGGCGGTGAAGGACAAAGTGCTGAAGAAGAAGGACGGGACCCCTGCGGTGACGGCGGTGCCGACGCGTCCGGCGACGTTTGCCGGGGTTCCGGGGCCTGCGCCGCTGAATCCGCGGAAGCCAGTGAAGATGGTGATCAGCAATGTGGTGGATGCGGACGAGATGATCAAACCACCGTCGCGTGATCCGGGGGATCCTGACAAGGTGCTGCCGCCGAGTGATCCACGGACCCGGACGTACATTCTGAAGGGGAATGCGCGGATTCGGGGGAAGACCTTTGCGGCGGACGGCGATGAGATTGAGGTGCTCTATGATGAGGCGCACGCGGGGGATCCGTCCGGGGGGATGAAAGGGAAGAAGGGGAAGACGGGGAAAGTGGCGACGGTGGATCCGGTGACACCCGGGGCGGCTGCGCCAGGGAAGCCGAAGGAGGAGGCGCCGTTTGAGCGGATCATTATCCGTGGGAGGGCGCGGGTGATGGCGATTGGCAAGGATGGGGAAGTGCAGGTGGGGCGTGGCGGGTATATGATTTACGAGAAGAAGACCGGGCATTTCATATTGAGGGAGTGGCCGGAGGCGCAGACTGGGGACAAGTGTTTTGCGGCGGATTCGAAGGAGAGCGTGATACTGCTGAGTCAGACGGAGGAAGTGCAGTTGAAGGATTGCTCGCTGATTCCTGTGGAGCGGGAGTATGGCGAGGCGGATTTTCCGAAGACGCCTGACAAGGCGGTGCCGGCGACGAATCCTGACCGGGCGCGGAATCCTGATCCGACGAAGAAGGCGCGTGCGGCGGCACCGGCGGTGCTGCCGGGGCGGTGAGAGTGAAGTGAGAATTCAAGAGATCCCAGCCAACGAATCTGAGCATGAGTGTAGTATCACCGGTTTCTGCGAATGCTGCTGCGGCGGACGCCCATGAGGGAGCGGAGGGTGATTTTCTGTTATCGACGAGCGGGCTGGTGAAGATCTATGATGGACGGACGGTGGTGAACCGGGTGGACATCCGGGTGCGGCCCGGGGAGATTGTGGGATTGCTAGGGCCGAACGGGGCGGGGAAGACGACGACGTTCTACATGATCGTGGGGCTGGTGACGCCGGATGGGGGGAGGGTGCGGTTCAACGGGGAGGACGCGACGCGGCTGCCGATGTACAAGCGGGCGCGATTGGGGATGGGGTATCTGCCGCAGGAGGAATCGATTTTCCGGAAGCTGACGGTGGAGGAGAACATCATGGCGGTGATGGAGACGATGGATCTGAGCCGTGAGGAGAGGCGGGAACGGCTGGAGGGATTGCTGAGCCGGTTCGGGATCACGCATATCCGCAAGAACCCTGCGATCACGCTGTCGGGTGGTGAGAAGCGGCGGCTGACGATTGCGAGGAGTCTGGTGACGGAGCCGAGCCTGCTGATGCTGGACGAGCCGTTTTCCGGGGTGGATCCGATCGCGGTGAGTGAGATTCAGAATATTGTGAGGGATCTGAGCGAGGCGGGATTGTCGATTCTGATCACGGATCACAATGTGCGGGAGACATTATCGATCGTGGACCGCGCTTATCTGATCTATGAGGGCCGGGTGTGCCGGCATGGCAGCAAGGATTTTCTGGTGAACGACCCTGAAGCCCGGAGACTGTATCTGGGAGAAGGGTTTACGATGTGACGAGAGATCTCCAACCCCAAACGAAAGAGACAACATGCAAACCATCAATGTGAATCCGCCGGTAACTGTCACGGGACGGCATATGGAAATCACCGATGCCATTCGTGATTACGCGAAGAAGAAGATCGAGAGCCTGCATCTGGATTATCCGAAGATCATCGAGGCGAAGTTTGTGCTGGAGGTGCAGACGCATCACCGGCATTTTGCGGAGATCATTCTGTTCTGTGCGAATCACATCACGATCGAGTGCAGCAGCACGTCGAGTGATCTGTATGCGGCGATGGATGAGACGATCAGCAAGATTGCGCGGCGGATGCGGAAGCACAAGACGCGGCTGCTGAAGAACCACCGGCCGCGGAGTGCGAGCATCCGGCATCTGGACGAGCATGTGTTTGCGACGGGGACGCTGGATAACGAGCACCATGAGGAAGTGGAGCCGTTCCTGATTCACCCTGAGAACTACCGGATCCGTCCGTTGTATCCTGACGAGGCGATCACGGAGCTGGAGTTGAGCGAGCGGCCGTTTGTGATTTTCCACAATCAGACGACGGACCGGGACTGTGTGCTGTTCCGGCGGTCGGATGGGGATTACGGGATGATTCAGCTGGGCGGGGCTTGAGGAGAGGGATTGAAGGCCTCGATTTCGGGATGGCGGCAGGGCGGGAGACCGTTTTGCCGCCATTCTTGTAAATACCGTTTGCTTTCTTTGAGAGCGGGAGGAGAGGAGAGGCGTGTGCTGCAAAGTGCATCGGGGCGTAGCTCAGCCTGGCTAGAGCACCTGCTTTGGGAGCAGGAAGTCGCACGTTCGAATCGTGTCGCCCCGACCATTTTCCCTTTTGAGGAGGGAATGGTCTGGAATGGAGGGAGGAGAGATGGTGGAGCGGGTGGTTGGGGTGAGGGACTGAAACCCTGAAAAGCTGGTTGAGAGTGTGTGAAATCGGATTCTGTGCGTAAGCCTTGGGACTGCTGGGGCGTTACCTCCGGCCCGTCCGAGCTTTTTTGCCAATGTCATCGCTGATTTCCCGCAACGTCCAGTATGTGCAGCCGCACCGTGTGTTTTTCACGGACGGGGTATTTGATGGGGGGAACGAGTGCCTTGCGGAGGCGATGCGGGGTGGGCCTGCGGATGGCGGGCGGCGGCGGCGGGTGCTGGTGGTGATTGAGGCGGCGGTGGCGGCTGGGCAGCGTGGGTTGGAGGAAGCGGTGCGCGAGTGGTTTGGGGCGCGGGAGGAGGCGTGGGAGCTGGCGGGAGAGCCGCTGGTGTTCGGGGGTGGGGAGCCGTGCAAGAACGACTGGGAGCGGGTGGAAAGGATCTGGGAGGCGATCAACGGGGCGGCGATTGACCGGCATAGTTTTGTGGTGGCGATTGGGGGTGGGGCGTTTCTGGATCTGGTGGGATTTGCGGCGGCGACGGCGCATCGGGGGGTGAGGCATGTGCGGATGCCGACGACTACGTTGAGTCAGGGGGATGGCGGGGTTGGCGTGAAGAACGGGGTGAATCGGTTTTCGAAGAAGAACTGGGCGGGGACGTTTGCGGTGCCGTGGGCGGTGGTGAACGACCATCGGTTTCTGAGGAGTCTGGCGGAGGGGGATCGGAGGGATGGGATCATTGAGGCGATCAAAGTGGCGCTGATCCGGGACGCGGGATTTTTCGAGGAACTGGAGGCGAATGGCGAGGCGCTGGCGGCGCTGGATGACGACGTGTTGCGGCGATTGATCCGGCGGAGTGCGGAGCTGCATGTGGAGCACATCTGCAGTGGGGGTGATCCTTTTGAGCTGGGGTCGGCGCGGCCGTTGGATTTCGGGCACTGGGTGGCGCACAAGATCGAGCCGATGTCCGGGTTTTCACTGAGTCACGGGCGGGCCGTGGCGATCGGGGTGGCGGTGGATCTGCTGTATGCGGCGCGGCTGGGGATGTTGAGCCGGGGGGATTGTGATCGGGTGCTGCGGCTGGTGCGGCGGGCTGGGTTTGCGCTGTGGCACGAGACCCTGGAGCGGCGGGAAGCGGACGGGGAGTTGTCGGTGCTGAGGGGCTTGGAGGAATTCCGGGAGCACCTTGGGGGCGAGCTGACGATCACGCTGGTGACCGCGCCTGGGAAGGCGAAGGAAGTGCACACGATGGACGCGGCCGAGGTGGCGGCGGCGATCGGGGAATTGAAGGTGCTGGCGGGAGCGTGAGGTGGTGGGTCAGCGCGTGCTGACGTCCATGATCATGCGTTTTGTGACGGTGCCCTGGCGGACGTGGAGGATGGCGGTGCCGTTGTTGGAGAGCGAGTTGATGGCGTCGGCGGCTTCGGTGGCAGAGGCAGGGGATTTGGAATTGATGCGGAGGATGATGTCGCCTTTGCGGAGCCCGGAGTTGGCGGCTGGGGAGTTAGGCTGGACATCGTCGATGAGGAGCCCGGGGACTTCGGCGGGGAGATTGAGGGACGGTCGGGTGGCGTCGTCGACAGGGAGGATTTTCATGCCGGCGACGTAGTTGGAGTTGTCTTCGGCGGGGGCGGCTGGGGCGGAGGCTGGCGGGTTTTGAGAGGAAGGATTGGAGGAGGGGCCGAAGCGGTTGCGGTCGCCGAGGGTGACGGTGAGTTCGCCGCGTTTTTCGTCGCGGAGGATGGCGAGTTTGGCTTTGGAGCCTGGGGGGAGGGAGGAGAGACGGGAGCGGAGGTCGTTGTCGTCGGCGACTGACTTGTCGTTGAGTTCGAGGATGACATCGCCTTCTTTGAGGCCGGCTTTTTCGGCGGGTGTGCCTTGTTCGACGGCGCCGACGAAGGCACCGCCTTTGAAGCCGTAGAGGCGAGCGGCGCGCTGGTCGACGGGGTCGAGCTGGACGCCGAGGTAGCCGCGGGGTTTGGAGAGGGCGTCGGCGGCGGCGACGGCTTTGTTGATGGGGATGGCGAAGCCGATGCCCATGTTGCCGCCGGAGCGGGAGTAGATGGCGGTGTTGATGCCGATGATACGGCCGTCGGCGTCGATGAGTGGTCCGCCGGAGTTGCCTGGGTTGATGGAGGCGTCGGTCTGGAGGAGTTCCTGTTTTTCGAAGCCTGCGAGGACCTCGTCGTTACGGCGGGCGCTGATGATGCCCATGGTGACGGTTTTATCGATGCCGAAGGGAGCGCCGAGGGCGAAGACGATGTCGCCGACGCGGACCTGGTCGCTGTCGGCGAGGGTGGCTGAGGGGAGGTCGGAGCCGGGGATTTTGAGGACGGCGATGTCTGTTTCTGAGGAGAAGTCGATGAGTTCTGCGAGGACTGGGGCATCGCGGCCGGGGAGACTGACCTTGAGTTTCATGATGGCGAGGTAGTCGCGGAGTTCCATGCCGAGGTCTGGAGGGAGGACGACGTGGCGATTGGTGATGATGTAGCCGTCTTTGCTGACGATGACGCCGGAGCCGATGCCGAGTTGCTGCCATGATTTGCCGCCGCGGGAGGGAGGGGCGGCGGGGAGGCCGAAGAAGAAGCGGAGGGCGTCGTCGTCGGTGCTGCGGCGGCGGCCGATGGTTTGTTCGATGCCAGTTTCGATGGTGACGATGCTGGGCTGGACCTTTTCGAGCATGTCGGCGTAGCTTTTGAGGACGGCTCCGCCCCGCTGCATGGGGGTTTTGTCGATGCTGAGGGAGTTGCGGAAGACGCCGGGGCCCTGGTCCTGGGTGGTTTTGGGGGACGCGTCCTGGGATTTTCCGCAGGAGGTGAGGGCGACGGAGAGGGCGGCGCAGAGGTGGAGGGAGCGCAGGAAGGAAGGGAACGCGGATTTCATGGCAGGTCAGAGGAGAGGGACCGGAAGGAGTACGGGAGCATGTGGTACCGAGGAGGCAACCCGCATGCGGAAAAGCGTGGCATGGGGGGGAAATTGTTGAACGGTTGTGCGGAATCCATGTCTGGTTTGGGGTGAAAAACCAGCGGGAGGATCTGCGTATTTCGCTGACTCCCAATCATTCCAATCTGTCTCTCATGAATCCTGGATCGTTTCTTTGTTACTGCCTTGCTGCTGCTGCACTTACGTTTTCGGTGCGAGCCGAGGAAGGCGTGCCGATTTTTGACGGGAAGACCCTTGAGGGATGGGATGGGGATCCGCGGTTCTGGAAGGTCGAAGATGGGTGCATTACGGGGCAGACGACGGCGGAGACGCCGACGGAGGCGAA
>JAIXVE010000033.1 GCA_027483175.1 Verrucomicrobiaceae bacterium
GCTGCCGGGTCAGAGCGGCGACGCAGCATCTCGCGCCGTGCATGGTCCCAACCAATCCCTCAGAATCGACGCACGCCCATTCCCCCGCAAAACCCTCATTTTCAATCTCTCGCCGCGCCAGAGAATCCCCCATAACTACCCAACCTCTCCGCATTATAATTCTTGCATCCCGGCAGATTTCCCTCACACTTCCCCTAGTCATGAAATTCCCCGTCTCCTTCATCGCGATCCTCGGTGCCCTCGCGCCGGCCGCTCACGCCGTCACGTTCTACACGCCGGTCAGCATCACCAGCTCAACTTCCAGCTCGGACCTCTTCTCCGCCAACAACCTCATCCAGGGCCCCGGCATCGGCTACTCCGCCGCGGAACCCCACGACGCCCTCGGCCCCGGCGGCGACCCCGGCTACTCATGGGTCACCGCCGCTCCCGGCGGCTTCCCCTCCGACTACATCGCCGTCGCCGGCCGGCCAATCCTCGTCCTCGACCTCGGCAGCGACCTCCCACTCTCAGAAATCAGCACGTGGGGCTACAATAACGGCAACGCCAACGGCGTCAGCGCCTTCTCCCTCCGCTTCTCCACCACAGGCACCTTCTCCGGCGGCCCAGTCGAATCCTTCACCGCTGCCATCTCCAGCACCACCCGCGATAGCCACCCGTTCACCAGCGGCATCCAAATCGCTCGCTTCGTCGAATTCACCGTCACCGACAACTACTACTCCGGCGGCGGCTTCGGCCCACCCCCAGGCGGTGACCGCGTCGGCCTCGGCGAAATCTCCTTCCAGGCCATCCCGGAACCTTCCACCGCCCTCCTCTCCGCCGCTGCCCTCCTCGGCCTCGCCCGTCGCCGCCGCGCCTGAGTAATCCCTCATCGGGCCCAAAACCCTCTCCTCACGCCCTGCCGGAGTCCCCACTCCCGCAGGGCGTTTGCTTTCCCACCACCTCCCCCAAGACGGTACCATAATCAAGAAAATGACCGTCAGTCAAAAATCCACTTGCGCCCACCCTCCACCCACGCTCCCATCCCACATCCCCATGGCACCAGCCGTCACCTCCCTCCGCAAGGAACGCGACCTCAAAGCCCGCGAGGAACTCATCCTCGACCACGCCCGCCGTCTCCTCGCAGAAAAAGGCTTCCAGGCATGGAACATGGAACAACTCGCCGTCGCCGTCGAATACTCCAAAGGCACGCTCTACCAGCACTTCAGCTCCAAAGAAGACCTCGTCCTCGCCGTCGCCTCACGCATCCTCAACCTCCGCGCCGACCTCTTCGAACAAGCCGCCTCCTTCAAAGGCTCCACCCGCGAACAAGGCCGCGCCATCGGCCTCGCCTCCTGCGTCTTCGCCCACCGCCACCCGGACTTCTTCCACATCGAAATGATGCTCAAATCCGCTTCCTTCTGGGAAAAAGCCTCCCCGGAACGCAAGGAAGCCCACGCCAGAGCCGGCGCCCGCTGCTGGCGCACCCTCTACAATATCATCGTCTCTGCCATCGCCCTCGGCGACATGCCCCGCCTCCCATGGTCCGCAGAACACGCCACCATGGCCCTCATCTCCATCACCATCGGCAGCCACGTCGTCGGCATGGAACACAACCTCCGCGTCTTCGCTGGCATCGATAACCCTCTCCTCAGCGTCCGCCTCAACCAGGACCTCGTCTGCGACGGGCTCGGCTGGAAACCTCTCCTCCACGAACACAACTACGCCGCCACCGACCAACGCATCGTCTCCGAAATCTTCCCAGACGCCGCCGCCTTCCTCCTCCCAACCTGACTCTCCCTCCCCTTTTTTACCCCGAAATCGACCGCTGGTCAAATGTCGCCCCTCATTCCAAATCATGTACTTCGTCGCCCTCCGCATGCTCTCCGCTGACAAAGCCAAATACCTCGGCCTCGTCTTCGCCATCGCCTTCTCCACCTTCCTCCTCGAAAACCAGACCAGCATCTTCGCCGGCATCATGAAACGCACGGCCAACCGCATCCTCGATGTCACCGACGCAGAGGTCTGGGTCATGGACCCCGCCACTCAGTACTTCGACGAAACCAAAGCCCTCAAAGACACCGACCTCCTCCGCGTCCGCGCCGTCCCCGGCGTCGCATGGGCCGTCCGTCTCCTCAAAGACCTCCCCGTCGCCCGCACCGCTTCCGGCCGCTTCAATCAGGCCATCGTCATCGGCCTCGACGACGCCACCCTCACAGGCGCTCCCCGCCGCATGCTCCTCGGCTCATGGGACCGTCTCCGCGAACCCAACAGCATCATCATCGACGAAGCCGGCTTCCGTCTCCTCTTCCCCTCCACCCCCCTCCGCACCGGCGATACCCTCGAACTCAACGACCGCCGCGCCACCATCGTCGGCATCAGCGACGCCGCCGCCCCCTTCACTAACTTCCCCATCATGCACGCCCGCTACTCGGAAGCTCGCGAATTCCGCGGCCGCGAACGCAGTCAGCTCTCCTTCGTCCTCGCCCGACCCCAACCCGGAATCTCCCCCAACGACCTAGCCAACCGCATCTCCTCCACCACCGGCCTCCGCGCCCGATCCTCCCTCGACTTCGCATGGGACTGCATCCGCTACTACATGGCAAACACAGGCATCCCCGTCAACTTCGGCATCACCATCGCCATCGCCATTATCGTCGGCCTCGTCGTCAGCGGCCAGACGTTCTACCTCTTCACCGTCGAAAACCTCCGCCAGTTCGCCGCACTCAAAGCCATCGGCGTCACAAACCCCACCCTCGCTCGCATGGTCCTCCTCCAGGCCGCCGTCGCAGGCTTCTCGGGCTTCGCCATCGGCACAGGCATGGCCGCCCTCTTCTTCGAAACCTTCAGCCGCCAACTCGCCACCAGAGGCATCATCCTCCTCTGGCAGAACGCCGCAGGCGTCGCCGCACTCATGGCCCTCGTCGTCCTCGCCGCCGCCGCCCTCAGCCTCCGCAAGGTCCTCCAACTCGAACCCGCCGCCGTCTTCCGCTCGTGAACCCCCTCACTCCACTCACACCCTCTCCTGTTTCCACTTGCCATCCCGGATAAATACGAACATTCGTTCGCACTTATGAAAACCAAGGGCGCTCGGTCCCACAACTACGACTCCCGCCGCCGCGGCATCCTCGACGCCGCCACCCGCTGCTTCGGCCGCAGTGGCTTCCATGCCACCTCCATGAAGGAAATCTGCGACGAAGCCGCCATGAGCCCCGGCGCCCTCTACCGCTACTTCGCCGCCAAGGACGACATCATCATCGAAATGGTCTCCGCCGAACGTCACGAATGGGAAGCCCTCCTCCTCACCGTTCCCGCAGACGCCTCCGCCATCGATCTCGTCGACGCCGTCGCGCAGCGGCTCGAAGCAGAAGAACCGGAAGTCGATCTCATGGACGGAGCACCTGTCATGCTCCTCGAGGTCCTCGCAGAAGCCTCGCGCAATCCCCGGGTCCGTCCCGTCGTCGTCGCCTCCTATCACGTCATGACCGCGCACCTCGCCGAACGCATCCGCTCGGACGCCGCAGCTGGCCGCATCTCCGCTAGCATTGACCCGGATGCCGTCGCCACCTTCATCATCGCAGCCTTCGACGGCCTCCTCGCACGCAGCGCCGTCGACAGTGCCGTGCAGCCCGACGCCATCCCCGCCCTCCTCCGGGATCTCGCCCGCTCGCTCCTCCAACCGGCCGCCACCCCTTCCCCCCGCCGGAAAGGAGGCCGACCATGATCCGCATCGCCCTCACCATGCTGCGCACCGACCGCGCCAAGTGCACGGCCATGATCCTCGCCGTCACGTTCTCAGTCTTCCTCATGCAGAACCAGTGCGCCATCCTCGCCAGTCTCTACCGCATGATGACGGCCCAGATCGACGACGTCACCGACGCCCCCCTCTGGGTCATGGAACCCGACACTCGCTGCTTCGAACAGGCCAAACCCGTCAAGGACGGCACTCTCGAACGGGTCAGAAGCCGCTCCGGCGTCGCATGGGCTGTCCCGCTCCTCAAAATCGATACCATGGCGCGCAGCGATAGCGGTCTCCTCTGCACCGTCACCGTCATGGGCGTCGACGAAGCCTCCATGGTCGGCCTTCCCTCACGTTTCCGCATCGGCCAGCCGGAAGCCATCCGCCCAGCCGGAACCTGCGCCGTCGACCCCGGCGGCTATGCCCAGTTGTTCCCCGGTGAACCAGTCCACTTCCCCCGCCGCATCCGCATCCTCGACGAATCCCTCGTCCTCACTGGCATGACCGAGGCCTCCGCCCCCTTCACTGGATTCCCCATCCTCCATTGCAGCCGCGTCACCGCCCTCAGGCTCAACAAGGCAGAAAACCGCACCGCCACGTTCATCATCGGCGACTTCACCCCCGGTGCCAATCGCGCCGCCGTCTGCGAAAGCATCACCGCCGCCACCGGGCTCTCCGCCATGGACCGCGCAGGCTTCGGCGAAATGGCACGCCGCTTCTACAACAGTCAGGGCGTCCCCCGTCTCTTCTGGATCACCATCGCCATCGGCCTCCTCACCGGCACCGCCATCACCGCTCAGACGTTCTCCATGTTCGTCCGCGAACACACCACCCAGCTCGCCGTCTGCCGCGTCATGGGCGTCACCAGAGCCCGCATCATCGCCATGGTCCTTTGTCAGGGTCTCTTCGTCCTCTCCATCGGCTGCGCCTTCGGCACCGGCCTCACCGCCATCACCACACACGCCGCCGCCTCCGAACCTTTCCTCCGCGGCATCGTCCTGCCTCCCCAGGTCGCCGCCGGCACCTGCGCCGCACTCGCCGCCATCACCATCGCCGCCGTCACCATCATGGCACGCCGCGTCGCCCTCATGGACCCAGCCATCGTCTTCCGCTCATGAACCCTCCCGCAGTCCACTGCCACCAGATCCACCGCCACTTCGGCAACGGCGATACCAGAGTCCACGTCCTCCGCGGCATCGACTTCACCGCCGCCTCCGGTCAGATCACGTTCCTCGCAGGCCCTAGCGGCTGCGGCAAAACCACGCTCATCTCCGTCATTGCCGGGCTCCTCCAGCCGTCCTCAGGCTCCGTCTCCCTCTTCGGCCGCGACCTCGCCTCCATGCCCCCGGACGACGCCGTCAGGCTCCGCCGCAAGGACATCGGCTTCGTCTTCCAGCAATACCACCTCATCCCCGCTCTCTCCGTCGCAGAAAATGTCGCCGTCCCTCTCCTCGCCGCTTCCATGAAGCGCCGCGACGCCCTCGAACAAGCCTCCGCCATCCTCGACAAACTCGGCCTCGGCGACCGTCTCCACCAGCCCCCAGCTCGTCTCTCCGGCGGTCAGCAGCAACGCGTCGCCCTCGCCAGAGCCCTCGTCCACCAACCCCGTCTCGTCATCTGCGACGAACCCACCGCCGCCCTCGACCACGAAACCGGTCACCGCGTCATGGAACTCCTCGCCGCCTCCGCCGTCCACCCGGACCGCGCCGTCCTCGTCGTCAGCCACGACAACCGCATCTTCCACTTCGCCGACGCCATCGCCCACATGGACGACGGCATCATCACGCACATCGATCACCCTAACGCCACCACCACCGCCTGACCCGCTCTCTTCCCATCTCCCCATCTCCCATGAAATCCCTCACTCTTCCCTCCATCGCCGCCGCCATCCTCGCCGTCTCCATCATCAGCATCGTCCGCAGTCAGCCCCACACCACCTCCACCAACCCTCCCCTCCCCCCGCCCTCCTCGACATTCCCCGACTGCGTCGCGGCCGTCGGCCTCATCGAACCCAAATCCGAAAACATCGCCATCGGCGTCCCCCTCTCCGCTCTCGTCGAAAAGGTCTTCGTCAAACCAGGCGACCAAGTCACCGCAGGCACTCCCCTCATCCAGCTCGACACCCGCGCCCTCTCCGCACAGCGCCTCAAAGCCGAAGCCGACGCCGCTTCCCTCGACGCCGCCATCCCCACCGCCAGCGCTAACATCCAATCCGCCCGCGCCACCCTCTCCGAAGCCGAGGCCGTCCTCGCCATGGCCGAAAGTCTCCCCGCCGCCGCCGCCCGTCTCAGCCGCGAGGAAATGACTCGCCGCCGCTCCGCACGCGACGCCGCCGCCGCCCACCTCGCCGCCGCCGAATCCTCCCTCGCCGCCGCCCGCGCCGCCGCCGCCGCCGCCCACGCCGCCACCTCCGTCATCTCCACCGACATCACCCGATCCACCATCCTCGCCCCCATCGACGGCCACATCCTCCAGGTCCGCATCCGCCCAGGCGAATTCGCCGCCTCCCCCGCCAGCTCCAATCTCATCCTCATGGGCGATCTCTCCCACCTCCACGTTAGGGTCGATGTCGATGAACACGAAGCCGTCCGCGTCCGCGATGGCGCTCCCGCCTCCGCCGTCGTCCGCGGCCACCACCTCTCCCGCCAATCCCTCGTCTTCGTCCGCTTCGAACCCTGCGTCATCCCCAAGGTCTCCCTGACCGGCTCCGCCAATGAACGGGTCGATACCCGCGTCCTCCAGGTCATCTACCGCATCGACCAACCCTCCGCCCGTCTCTTCCCCGGCCAGCAGATGGACGTCTTCATCGAAGCCGATCCCGCCGCCACCTTCTGACTCCCTCCCCCTCATGTCCCCTCGTCTCATCTCCCTCGCCGCTCTCCCGGCCTTCCTCGCCTCCTGCCGCTCCGTCGGCCCGGACTATCAAACCCCGCCTGACATCTCCGGCCCAGCCTTCAGTCAGGGCGATCCCTCCCCCGCCAAAGACCTCACCCGCTGGTGGCACGACTTCAAAGACCCCAAACTCGACTCGCTTATCACCCGCGCCTTCGCCGCCAACCCCGACCTCCGCGCCGCCGCCGCCCGCATCGACGAAGCCCGCGCCGCCCGCCGCTCCGCCTCCGCTTCCTTCGCCCCCCAAGTCGACGGCTCAGCCTCAGCCACCCGCCAGAAACTCAGCGAAAACTCCCCCACCGGCCGCAATATCCCCATCCCCGGCCTCTTCGACCCCCAATCCCAGCTCGACCTCCGCATCGACGCCTCATGGGAAATCGACTTCTTCGGCGGTCTCCGCCGCGCCTCGGAAGCCGCTAACGCCTCGCTCGACGCCGCGGTCGAAAACCTCCGCGCCGTCAAAGTAGCCCTCGCCGCTGAAACCGCCGCCGCCTACTTCGAACTCCGCGGCAATCAGGCCCGCCGTCTCGTCGCCGAACAGAACCTCAAATCCCAGCGCGACACCCTCACCCTAACTTCTCAGCGGCTCGCCGCCGGCCTCGCCACCGACCTCGATGTCGCCCGCGCCGAACAACAGGCCGAAGCCACCGCCGCCTCACTCCCCATCTTCGAAGCCGGTGCCCGCCGCTCCATCTACCGGCTCGGCGTCCTCCTCGGCACCACCCCAGCCGACCTCGTCCCGGACCTCACCTCCCCAAAACCGCTCCCCTCTCACCTCCGCGGGGTCCCCGTCGGACTCCCCAGCGACCTCCTCCTCCGCCGCCCGGACATCCGCCGCGCCGAACGCGAACTCGCCGCCGCCAACGCCCGCATCGGCGTCGCCGTCGCCAATCTCTACCCGCGCTTCCGCCTCACCTCCGCCTCCGGTCTCCAATCCGTCGAAGCCTCCTCGCTCTTCAATAACCAGAGCAATCTCTGGTCTCTCGGCCCCAGTCTCAGCTGGCCCATCTTCAATGCCGGTCAACTCCGCGCCGCCGCCGACGCCCAGTCCGCTAACACCCAAGCCGCCGCCGCCAACTACGAAAAAACCGTCCTCTCCGCCCTCGAAGACGTCGAATCCGCCCTCGTCGACTTCGGTCAGGAACAACGCCGTCTCGCCAGTCTCACCAACAGTTCCTCCGCCGCCTCACGCGCCCGCAATCTCGCCCGCGACCGCCACCTCGCAGGCCTCACCGGCTTCATCGATGTCCTCGAAGCCGATCGCGCCCTCCTCCTCACCGAAGACGCCTGCGTCCAAAGCCGCACCCAACTCACCCTCAACCTCGTCCGTCTCTACAAAGCCCTCGGCGGCGGCTGGGAGGATTGAACACCCTCCTCTCCCTCTTCGCCCCAGTCTCCCGCGTCGCAGCTCACCCCAATCTGGTGCTTTCTATCGGACGCCGGATCACTCCGTCAGTCTCCACCGCCCCACCAGTCTCGCATCTCCCCGTCTCTAGCTCCCGACCTTCATCCCCTCCCGCTGTGACCGCATAGTACCCACCCGCATCCCGGCAGACAAGTGGCGACTCCCTCAGAAACCGCTGCGCATTCGCATTCCCAGGCTTCCAGCTCACATACCAATCATGCGTCAGCTCATCGGGCCTCACAAGCCGTCCACCCCACTTCCTCTTCGCCGCATGCAGACCATCCCCAAGGCACGGTCGGCAGTTGCGCATGTCCAGAGTCCGCAATCCCATCATCCGGGCCTTCTCAAAACAGAATAGATAGGTCGCCGACACCGCCCCGATCCCCAGCAATCGCTCGTCCGCGCCCGCACACGCTACCGCAAGATAACGAAGTCTGCTCTTCTCCACATCAAACACAACTCCCGCCACCGGCTCGCCTCCCCGCTCGACCCACAGAATCCCACCGTTCGCAAATCGACGCCGCAACCATGCCCTCGACCGCAGATACGCCGCCTCGCCATAACGTCGCCGCATGTAGGGCCAGTAATCCCGCTCGATGAATACCGCCAGTTCACGCTCGTCCTGACTGGTCCGCCACCCCAGTCCATGGCGGCGGATCACACTGATGTCGCGTCGCGCCTGACTCGATGCAAACCGGTGGCCTTCCGGAGGTACCGGGGCCGCCATGCGCACCCATTCAGGCACGCAGATGCCCGTCCCTCCTGCCATCATCCCTGAAATCATCCGACCAGTCATCCGGTCGGCACGCACCACCGTGACGTCAGCCGCACCACTCATCGACCGGACCACCCGCGGCAGTTCCCACATCCAGTACCGCCCCACCACCTCGGTCTCGCGGGGCGCGGATCCGAAAAATCGGTCAGGAAGATAACCTGTCCAGCGGCTGTCTCCCGCCACTAGCATCGTTCCCGCCGCTCCGCGCTGCAGCACAACGGGCACCTTCCGCACTGTATTCGCAGCAGCGCAGCAGAAAGCAGTTCTGATCGTCGTCAGCATCTTCGGTACCTTCGGAGAAATCCATCGTTCCCACCACCATCCATATCCCGCTTCAGCCGCACCGCCACCCGAGGTTCACCCCCGGATCTCCGGCACGACACTCCTCGTCACCACTGGCCACGGGTCGGAAAGCAGGCTGCACACCACAGGACCCGCCCCCCGCGCGTCCGCCCGGGCGCGCCGCATCGCAGCCATCCATCCCGCTTCCTTCGCATCTTCCATCACAGTGGCAAAAAAACTCGTCGGCGCTACATACGTGACTCCCGCCCGGTACGGCGGCAATCCCCCGCCCTCAGCCGGTTCATCACCAAGGGCCGCCCGCACCGCCAGCACCGGCAGATCCAATCCGCTCGCCCGCGGCAGCCGCAGATACCCGGGAAATCGCGGATTGATCTCGATCACTTTGAATCGCCCATCCCTCGCATCACGCTTCAGTTCAACCTCCGCCGCCCCGCTCCACTTCACCTCTCGGAAAAACGGCATCACCAGTTCCGTCAACTCCGGTTCATGCGTGCTCCTCCCGCTCGCCGTCACCCCTCCAGTCGTCGGCCAGTGCCGCGATTTACGCATCGTAAACGACGCCGTCAGCCGCCCGCTCCGACTCAAAACCACCACCACCGTCCGCATCACGCACGCCGCTCCAGCCACGAAATCCTGAATCAGACAACTGCCGTATCCCGCCCGAATCTCCTCCGCCGCTCTCTCCAGCGCCGCAGGCTCCCGGACATACGTCACCCCTCGCGCCGACCCCCGGTCAGTACCCGGCTTCACCACAAACTCCCGGCCAGGCGTCCGCCTCATCGCCTCCACCGCTTCCTCCTCACTATACCTCCCGGCACACGGAACGCCGGCCGCCTCGCATGCCTCCATGCACCGCAATTTGTCCCACGCTGACAAAAATGCCTTCTCCCCAGGCCCACTCACGCAGCACATCGACGCCAGCGCCGCACGCTGCCTCACCCCAGCAGCCACTCCAGCACTGCACAGGGGCAGAAACACCTCCGCACGCGATTCCCGAACGAATCCCACCACCCCCTCGTCCCAGACGCATGGCTCGTCCCCACCAATAAACCGATAGTCCCTTAGATACCTCGATACCATGAATCTCGGAACGCGCCGCCGATCCATCCCAACCACCTCAAATCCCGCCTCCGCAAGGCATCGCGCCGCAACTGATCCGGCATCGCTCGTCGCACTGGTAATCGCAATTCTCATAGGGTTCGCAACCATCCGTCTCCCGGCCATTCGGAAATCCATCCGCCCCATAACGCCACCACCGCTCTCCCGCAACCTCGCGCTCTCCACTCTCCCATCGAAATCTCCGCTTCCATCACCTCCTCCCTCAAGTACCCTCCACCCCACACCGCCACCGGGCACTCGACCGCGCGCAGATGAATCACCAGCAAGTCTATTGGAACGGGGTCGCTAACACATGGCTGCAGGACCAGCCGCATCAGCTCTGGCGCGCGTTCACCGACCGGCTCCAGCATGACCTCCTCGTCAGGGGCCTCAACGCTCCGCTCCCTCCCTCCGCCGCGCCCACCCCCGCTCATCACGGCCCGCTCTCCATCCTCAAGACCGACCTTTTCGACGAGGTCGCCGGTCGCGGACTCGCACCCTCCATCATCGCCTCCGGCGCTCACCTCACCGGCATCGATATCTCCCCAGTCATTGTCGCTTCCGCCGCCGCCCGCTTTCCTGAACTCACGGCCGTCACCGCTGACGTCCGGAAGCTCCCCTTCCCGGACGGTTCATTCGATGCTGTCTTCTCCGGCTCGACTCTCGACCATTTCGACTCAGCCGCCGACATCACCATCGCTTTAACCGAACTCCGCCGCATCCTCCGCCCCCACGGCAGGCTCATCCTCACCCTCGACAATCTCGCCAACCCGCTCATCCGCCTCCGCAACGGCCCTCTCCTCGGCGCATGGTCCCGTCTCGGCATCATCCCCTACCGCATGGGCGTCACACTCCGCCCTCACACGCTCGCAGATGCCGTCAGGACCGCCGGCTTCTCCGTCATCAGCATGCACGCCGCCCTGCACTGCCCCAGAGCCATCGCCGTCGCTCTCTCCGCCCTGCTCGACCGCTGGTCCCCCTCATCCGGAGAATCATTCCTCCGCTGGCTCCTCCGCTGGGAATCGTTCGATCGCTTGCCTTCACGCTGGCTCACAGGCTACTACACCGCCATCATCGCCCTCCCTTCGTCTCACTAGCAAACACCCCTCCGAACCAGCCAGCCGAAGCCCCCGGACCGCCCGCAGCCCGCCGTCGCTTCCCCGCAGCCAACCCGCTGTCCCGGCCTCGGCCAGATCGAATCCTCGGAAACCAAGGCCGCCCGGCACATGCAGCTGCTCTATGTCTGGCCTTCCTGTTCCAAAATCATGGCGTCCAAGTGCCCGATCAGCTCTCCCGCCCTGGTATGCAGGACATCCCAAAGAATGTCCGCGTCGATTCCATCGTAGCCATGAATCAGCCAGTTGCGCATGCTGATGATTTGCCGCCATGGCACATCGGGCCATGCCTCCCTCAATTCGTCAGGAAGACGCGTCGCAGCCTCGCCGATCAACTCCGCCACGCGCTCGGCATGGCGACGATACCCTAAAACAAGGTCGAGGTCTTCGCGGCACCCCTGTCCCGCCAGTCCCCACGCTTCCACCGCGAATCCCCGCATCTGGCGGAGGGTTTCCAATGGATCACGCTTTGGCATACAGCAGTTTTATGTCCCTCGAAACTCCAGCCAGATACCGTCCCAACATCGCCGGGGTGTTCAAATCCACTTTGCGTCCAAAAAGGTCCGAAAGTTCCTCCGCCACCCGGAAATGGTCCAGTCCCGGATGTCTACCCGCTTCATACTCCACCAGCAGATCCACATCGCTCCGGGCAGGATCGAAGTCTTCTCTTGCCGCCGATCCGAACAAACTCAGCCGACGGATCCCCCGATCCATGCAGAAGGACTCGAGGATGGTAGGGGATGGCAGAATCGCCGATCTCATCGACAGAGGCTGCCACCATTCCGCCGCCGGATCAACCCTCGAATCCACGCGTGGCGTAAATCTCCGGTCGCCCGGCTTCGAAGAGTCGCTGCCGTGTGCCGCCGCCCGTTCATCACCTCCATCGCCTTCGTCTACGGCCCGATGCTCACGGCGCCCTTCATCCTCACAAAGCGTCTGTCGCTCGGCATCGGCCTTCACGGGGGCATGGAACCCCCATCGGTCTCCACAAAGCCCTCGGCGGCGGCTCGCAGGATTAACTCCTTGATCCCCCCACCCGCCATTCCCATCATCCCTCACCATGCCCTCCCCAACCTCCGATCCCACACCCGACCCCGCCGTCTCCCTCCGCTCGCTCCTCGCCTCCTCCCGCATCGCCGCCCTCGCCGCCTCCAGCCCCGATGGCCCGGTCTCAGCCATGGTCGCCCTCGCCTTCTCCCCGGACTTCCGCCACGCCTTCCTCCACCTCTCCTCCCTCTCCTCTCACAAAAATCTCCTCCTCCTCAACCCGCTCTGCTCCCTCCTCGTCCACGACCCCGACGACGGCCGCCCCCAACCCCTCCTCCTCCGCCGCGCCTCCCTAACAGGCACCGCCTCCCTCATCCCCAAGGATTCCCCAGACTTCCCCGCCGCCTCCTCACGCTACCTCGACCAACTCCCCGCCAGCCGCCTCATGTTCTCCCTCCCGGACTTCGACCTCTTCCGCATCAACCTCCTCTCCATCCGCTACGTCGAAGGCTTCGGCCGCGCCTTCTCCCTCACCCCCGACCAATGGACCCTCCCCACCCCTCAATAACACAACACCCCGCGCACCTCCACCCCCACCGGCAGCTTCGCACGCCCACCCAGAAAACCCAGCTCAATCAGAAACGTCATCCCCGCCACCACGCCACCCAACTGCTCCACCAGCCCCGCCGCCGCCGCCGCCGTCCCGCCCGTTGCTAACACATCATCAATCAGCCACACCCGCTCGCCCGGCATCACCGCGTCCCGGTGCATCTCCATCACATTCTCCCCGTATTCCAGCGCATAAGCCACCTGCACCGTCTCCCACGGCAGCTTCCCCTTCTTCCTCACCGGAATAAACCCCAGCCCCAGCCGGTCCGCCACCGCTCCCGCAAAGATAAACCCCCGCGCATCAATCCCCATCACCTTCGTGATCCCCGCCTCCTTCAATCCCTCCGCCAGCGCATCAATCGTGAGCCCGAACAACTCCCCGTCCGCCAGCACCGGCGTGATGTCCTTGAAGATAATCCCCGGCTGAGGAAAATCCGCCACATCGCGCACCGCAGCGCGCATCCGGTCCAGCGAAGCGTCATTCATAGTCTTGTCAGGCTGATTTCTTGTCAGGCTTTCACAATCGATTCCCGCCCGAAATACGGCCGCAGCACCTCAGGAATCACCACACTCCCGTCCGCCTGCTGATACGTCTCCAGCAACGCCACATACAACCGCGCCAGCGCCGTCCCCGACCCGTTCAATGTGTGGCAATGCACGTTCTTCTTCGTCTCCGCATCCTTGTACCGCAGCTTCATCCGCCGCGCCTGGTAATCCCCGAAATTCGAACAGCTCGACACCTCCAGATACGTCCCCTGCCCCGGAGCCCACACTTCAATATCATACGTCCGCGCACTCCCGAACCCGATGTCCCCCGTGCACAGCTCAATCACCCGGTAATGCAGTCCTAGCAATTGCAGCACCTTCTCGGCATCCGCCGTCAGCAGCTCCAGCTCCGCCATGCTGTCCTCCGGCGCACAGATCTTCACCAACTCCACCTTGTCGAACTGATGCATCCGGATCAACCCGCGCGTCCCCACCCCGGCCGCCCCCGCCTCCCGACGGAAACACGGGGTGTAAGCCGCATACTTGATCGGCAACGTCGCCGCATCCACAATCTCCTCACGGTGCAGATTCGTCACCGGCACCTCCGCCGTCGGCGCAAGATACAGGTTGTCCTCGCCACAGTGGTACAACTGATCCGCAAACTTCGGCAGCTGCCCAGTCCCGATCAGCGCATCCGCATTCACCAGAAACGGCGGCAGCACTTCCGTATAACCATGCTGCTCCGTGTGCAGATCCAGCAGAAAACTGATCAGCGCCCGCTCCAGCTTCGCCCCAGCCCCACGATACACCACAAACGCACTCCCCGTCACCCGCACGCCCGCCTCGAAATCCACCAGCCCCAGCTCCTTCGCAATCGTCACATGATCCTTCGCCGGAAACGCAAACTCCGGCACCTGCCCCCATCGCCTCACCTCCGGATTCGCCTCCGCATCCGCACCCTCCGGACATCCCTCATGCGGCATATTCGGAATCCCCAGCAGCAACTCCTCCTGCCGCTCATCCAACCCACGCGTCCGCTGGTCCAGTACGTCAATCTCCTCGCCAATCCCCCGCACGTGCGCCTCCGCATCCGCCGTGTCCCGGCCTTCCTTCCGACCCTGCCCGATCTCCCGGCTCAACCGCGTCCGCTCCGCCTGATGCCGCTGCTTCTCCGTCTCCGCAGCCCGGCGCTCCGCATCAATCGACAGCACGTCGTCAATGCTCCGCCACACCTCGCCACCTCGGCGGCGCAGGCGTTCCTTAACAAGTTCCGGGTTATCGCGGATAAGTCTGATGTCCAGCATACGTCCCCCAGATTGCGGCGGCACACCCACACCAGCAAGACGATTTTCCATCCCTCAATACCCCGCCGCGGCCGCCCCCGACTCCTCAACCATCCCGCCTCACGCCCGCTCCGCAATCCACGCCTCGAACTGCTCGCGGTCAATGTTGTACCGCCGCCCGCACCGCGGACACATCGCCCGCAGCACCTCCGCTCCCTCGAAAAACGCATCCAATCCGCCGCTCACCTGCGGCATCAGCGCCGCATACAGCTTCTCCGGCGAACACCCGCATTCCCAATGGTACTTCCGCTGCTCCAGCAGGCTCAATTCCTCCGTCTGATCCAGTCGCTTCACATCCTCCGCCGTCAGGCTCTCCAGCCACGCCGTGTCACACTGCGGCTGCGCCGACAGAAACACATAGTCCTCCTCACTGTGCTCGAAAAACCGCGCCCGCCGCTGCTCGCTCCGCGCATAGAATTCCTCCACCGCCCCGAAAAAACTCGCCCCGCTGAAATCAATCGCACTCTGCCGCAGCGGCTCATTCGCCTTCTGCACCACCGCGTGAAACATCCCGCGATCCGCCACCCGCACATTCTCCGTGAAACACCGACCCGCCACACTCGCCCCCTGATTGTCCCCAGTCACAAAGAAATTCGCCAGCGGTATCTGGAAATTCACCGTCCACGCATGCCGCTCACTCCACGGCCGACTCGCCAGATGCATCGTGAACGAAACCAGCGCTTCCTTCATCATCGCATCCAGCTCCGGCGTCAGCTGCACCTTCAGATCCGCACAGTGCAGATAGTAATCCATGAAGAGATCACTGAACACGCCCCGCACCAGCAGCGCATTCCGCTTCCTCACAAAATACACTCGCAACTCTATGTCCGTCGGCCCTTCGGCAGCACTATCATCAGGAGGAATCGTCATGCTGCTCGGTTAGTAGGCTTTCGCAAAAATCACCCGGCGCACCGAAGGCGCTCCCGTCAGGAAACACACGCCGTCCTCCCGGTACTCGTCCCCGAACGGAATGCACCGCATCGTCACCCCTAGCTCTTTCTGCAGGCGATCCTCGTCCTCCGCACTCCCCGCCCAGTGACACAACGCAAACCCTCCATGAATCTCCGGCTTCTCCGGCCGCGCCGCCGTGAAGTACTTCTCGAACGCCTCCAGGCTGTCGATCTTCACCATGTTCGCATCACGGAACGCCGTCGCCCGCGCCAGCAACCCATCTTGCACCGACGTCAGCATCGCCACCGCTCCACTCACAAATTCCTCCGTCGCCAGAAACTCCTTCTCCTTCAACCCGCGGTCCCGACGCGACACCGCCACACTCCCCTTCTCCAGATCCCGCGGCCCGATCTCCACACGCACCGGAACCCCCTTCTTGATCCACTCCCAGTTCTTCGTCCCGCCCGCCAGATCCCGCGTGTCCACCTGCACCCGCACCGGCTCACCCGCAAACGTCTGCGCCCGCAGCGCCGCCGCCAGAGCCTGACAAGCCTCCAGTACCGCCGCCCGACTCTCCTCCTTCGGCGTCACCGGCAGAATCACCACCTGCTGCGGTGCCACCCGCGGCGGCAGCACCAGCCCATCATCGTCACTGTGCGCCATGATCAGGGTCCCGATCAGCCGCGTGCTCACGCCCCAGCTCGTCGTCCACGCATACTCCTTCGCCCCACTCCGCCCCGTGAACTGAATCCCCGCAGCCTCACTGAAATGCTGCCCCAGAAAGTGACTCGTCCCAGCCTGAATCGCCTTCCGGTCCTGCACCATCGCCTCAATGCACAACGTAATGTCCGCCCCCGGAAACCGCTCCCGCTCGCTCTTCTCCCCCTTGATCACCGGAATCGCCAGATGGTCCCTCACAAATTCCTCGTAAACATGCAGCATCCGCTCAGTCTCCTCAAGGGCCTCCTCCTTCGTCTCATGCGCCGTATGCCCTTCCTGCCATAGAAACTCCGCCGTCCGCAGAAAAATCCGCGGCCGCATCTCCCAGCGCATCACGTTCGCCCACTGGTTGATCAGCAGCGGCAGATCCCGATAACTGTGCACCCACCTCGCAAACGCCGCCCCAATGATCGTCTCCGACGTCGGCCGGATCACATAAGGCTCCGTCAACGCCCCCGTCGGCACCATCTTCATCGTCCCGTCAGGCTGCTTCTGCGACTCCAGCCGGTGATGCGTCACCACCGCGCACTCCTTCGCAAATCCCTCTACATGCGCCGCCTCCTTCTCCAGATAACTCAACGGAATCAGCAGCGGAAAATACGCATTCGTATGCCCCGTCGCCTTGAACATCCGGTCCAGCTGCTGCTGAATATGCTCCCAGATCCCATAACCCCACGGCTTGATCACCATGCACCCGCGCACCTCCGAATTCTCAGCCATGTCCGCCGCTCGGATCACCTGCTGATACCACTCCGGAAAATCCTCCGTGCGCTGCGGACTGATGGCGGACTGTGGCTTCTGACTGACGGGCTGGCTCATAATTCTGGGTAAATCTGTATTCAGGAAAACAATATCAGCCCCCACCATGAACCCGCCTCCCGCGCCCGCAAGGGAAAGGCGGGAACTTTGCCTTTGCGGTTCCGCCCCACGCCTTCTACGGACTCTTTGTGTCAGATACTACAGAAACGCTCCCAGCGCCGGAAGCTCCGGCCATCACCTTCTCAGACCTCGGTCTCTCAGATAATGTCCTCCGCGGCGTCGCCGACGCCGGCTACGATCGCCCCACAGGCATCCAGGCCCAGGCCATCCCCGTCATCCTCAGCGGCCGCGATGTCATCGGTTCCTCTCAAACAGGCTCCGGCAAAACCGCCGCCTTCGCTCTCCCCATCCTCTCTCGCCTCGCCGAACCTGGCAGAATCCGCTGCCTCATCCTCGAACCTGTCCGCGAACTCGCCGCCCAGGTCGAAGAACAATTCAAAAAATACGGCGGCCACACCGGCCTCCGCAGTCTCCTCGTCCACGGCGGCGTCGGCTACGGCGCTCAACGCGACGGGCTCCAGAAAGGGGTCGATATCCTCATCGCTACCCCCGGCCGCCTCCTCGACCACATGCAGCAGGGCACCATCAAGCTCGACCACGTCGAAATCCTCGTCCTCGACGAGGTCGACCGCATGCTCGACATGGGCTTCATGCCAGACGTCCGCCGCATCGTCTCCCGCTGCCCGGAAAACCGCCAGACGCTCTTCTTCTCCGCCACCATCCCCGCAGAAATCGCCTCCCTCGCCGGCTGGGCCCTCCGCGACCCCTTCAAAATCGAAATCGGCCGCCCGCGCACCGCCGCCACAACCGTCAGCCACTACTTCTACCCGGTCAATCGTCTCCAGCGCGAGGACCTCTTCCTCGCCCTCCTCAAAGAAACCGAATTCAAAAGCGTCATGGTCTTCACCAGAACCAAGGCCGACGCCGATAAACTCGCCGCCCGCGTCAAGCGTGAAGCCGAAAACTACAAAATCGCCGTCATGCACAGCGACATCGCCCAGAAAGACCGCAGCCTCGCCCTCGCAGGCTTCCGGAACGGCGAATTCGACGTCATCATCGCCACCGACCTCGCCGCCCGTGGCCTCGACGTCTCCGGCGTCAGCCACGTCATCAATTACTCGGTCCCCGAAAACCCCGAAGACTACGTCCACCGCATCGGCCGTACCGGCCGCGCCGAACGCGAAGGCGACGCCTTCACCATCCTCAGCGCCGACGAACTCATCAACGCCGAAGCCGTCGAACGCTTCATCAATCAGAAGGTCCCCCGCCGTCGTCTCGAAAACTTCGACTACCTCTACACCACGCTCCTCGACGACAGCTCGGCCGCCCAATCCCACCTCCGCGCCAACCTCGGCCGCGGCCGCGGTGGCAAATCCCGCCGCCGCTAACCGCACCGCCGCGCGGCCACCCGCCGCCATGCGCGTCCTCGCCATCGACCCAGCCCTCCGCAACACCGGCTGGGCCGTCCTCGAACGCTCCGGTCGCTCCAACCGCGCCATCGCATGGGGCGTCATCCGCAACAAACCCTCCCTCCTCCAGTCCCAGTGCCTCGCCGCCATCGCCGCCGCCATCCGCGCCGTCATCGCTGACCACCACCCCGACTGCTGCGCCATCGAAAGCACCATCTTCGTCCAGAACTTCCGCACCGCCATCACCCTCGGTGCCGCCCGCGCCGCAGCTATCATCCCCCCAGCCGAAGCCGGCCTCCCCGTCGCCGAATACCCCCCACGCCGCGTCAAACAAGCCGTCGTCGGCCGCGGTGCCGCCGATAAAGCCCAGGTCGCCTTCATGGTCCGCGCCCTCCTCAAACTCGAGGAAACCCCACCACACGACGCCGCCGACGCCCTCGCCGTCGGCATCACCCACCTCGAATCCGCCGACCCCTCCAGCCCATGGACCCGCGAAATCCAACGGCTCTAACCCCCCAATCCCACAAGACCACCCCACACCAACCCCACCTTCTAGCCCGCGCCAACGGCGCACCCTATCACAGCCCAGGGCAACGCCCTGGGTAAACCCCCAAAAAACCCACCAAGCCCTGAAGGGGCGCCCTAATCTTCCACCTCCCCCAACCCGCCCCGTCGACTATCCGCCAGACCCCGAATCTCGCCCCATTCCCCACGACGCAATCCGCTCCAGCAACTCCCGGTCACGTGAAATCACCCACGGATCCATCGTGCCACCAGGATCGCCGAAAACCAACGCCGGCTCATACCGCTCGATCTTCTCCCAGAAATCCGGAATGCCCGTCTCGGCATCGTCCGGACTCAGCGAGCTATTCACAATCGGCCGCAGGTCGTTGATGATGACAGGACCATCAAACGCATAGCATTCATCATACTGATCAAAGGGCATCTCCTCGGGCGATTGAATCATCGGGCTGTGCGTCAAATCCACATAGGGACCATGTCTCCACCACGAATGATTGACCGGTGTCTCAAGGGACGCAGGCACCGTGTGCCACCCTTTCGCCTTCAATCCCTCATGCCACCCGAGTCCGCCGCTATCAAAGGACGTGTTCACAAGGTACCTTCCAACAACCATCTCCGGCACCCCTTTCACAATGTGCTCAAGCGAAACACGCTCACCCTTGCCCCATTCGAACTGGATCCAGAACCACCGACCGTTCGTGCCGCGCTTCATAACGTGCAGATCATCCAAACCAACTCCGCTGCCCTTCCCTCACTCCTTCTCCTTCTCCTTCTCCTTCTCCTTTCGCTTCTCGATGACGTCGGCCGTAAACCCTCCCTCCTTGGTCCCATCCGCTGAGAGAATCACCCAATCCGTGACCTCACTCGGCCGAGGCGCTATCGTGTCACCCTTCTTTCTCGTCTTCAATGACACCGGATCCACCGCCAGAATGCCGATCAACCCCGGATCATTCCATTTGACCGGCTCCAGCCACACATGCTCAACATCATCACCCTCTGACAACTTCACCTTCAGAAGATAGCGCTTTCCCTTCTCGCGCTTCTGCACCGCCTTCACGAATCTCATGAGCGAATCCCGGGCTTTCGCCTGCGCCGCAAGCATCTCCTTGTCCTCACCATCAACCCCCACCACATCGTCCCGCGTGGGGTGCTTCTCGACTTTATCGTCTGCGTTCATCGAGGTGACCTGAATAAGTGCCACGGCACAATAGAAGAGAATCTTCGCTTTCATAAATCGTCGCGTTCCACCCGGAACCCCCCGTTGCCCGACACCCCCATCACAACGCCCATCCCGCGGAACACCCACGCAAGCCTCACCACAGTGACGCTCATGCCCAACAAGAACCGCAGCTGACAGTTTCATCTTCACCAATAATTTGCCTCCCCCCGGCCCCTTTGTCCAGCAGACCTTCACCCCGAAACTTCGGCCACCACCCAGAAACGCCCCCTCTAAACAAGCACCGGGCACGCGAGGCTCTGTACTCGCGCTCTCCCAACACGCTCCCTTTTACTATTTACTATTCACCATTTACTATTTCCCCCTTCCCCCCTCCCACTCTTTTTCTTGCATCCCGGCACACGGAAACCCATCCTCGCCACCATGCGCCGTCACCTCATCCCCACCACCGCCGCCACCATCCTTCTCTCCCTCCCCGCCTTCGCAGAATCCTACCGCCCATGGAACCCCAAGGCCATCACCTCCGCCCGAGCCGCCCTCTGCGACACCGTCCTCACTGAACTCACCGCTCGCGCCGAACGACTCAAACTCGAAACCGGCGATGTGTTCGACCTCAAATTCTCCTTCCCCTCCGGCGACGAAAAAGAACTCAAACGCTTCACCGAACGCTGGCAGCAGAAGCAGTTCTCCATCAAAGACGTCGAAGGCCGCTGGCAGGACCTCCTCTCCATCGCCGCCGCCCTCTCCGCCAAAGAAGCCGAGGCCCGACCCAAATGGCAGGAAAAAATGAAGGCCTCCACCGAGGCCGCTGCCGCCGCAGAAAAAGAAGGCGAGCTCTACGGCACCAAAATCAAAGCCCGGAAACTCGGAGCCGTCCTCGACAGCAGCCCGAGCATGTCGAAATACCTCCCCGCCCTCCGCAAGGAAATCGCTCACCAGTTCGAAGACTACCCCGCCATCGAAATCTGGGGATCCTTCCTGACCTCCCAACCGGAATACCGCATCAACAGCACC
>JAIXVE010000211.1 GCA_027483175.1 Verrucomicrobiaceae bacterium
CGCCGCCACCCATTCCGTCCGCCCCGGACGCGGCGTCTGGCTCCAGCTCATCAAAGGCACCCTCGACGTCAACGGCACCACCCTCTCCGCCGGCGACGCCCTTTCCACCGAAGACACCGGCAGCCTCACCATCACCGCCGGTGAATCCGCCGAAGCCATCCTCATCGACCTCGCCTGATCCCGCCATCCAGCATTCTTACTGACACAACTAACACACCAAAACACCACACCATCTCATGAAGCCAGCCTCCCACGCCGCCGCCGCTCTCCTCGGCCTCGCTTTTATCACCTTCGGCACCAACTTCTTCTTCCCCTTCCTCCCCGCGCAGGAATCCCCGCCTCCCGGCAGCCCGCCCGCCCTCTTCATGGGAGCCCTCTACCCCACCGGTTACCTCGGCTTCGTCAAAGCCCTCGAAATCCTCGGCGGCCTCCTCACCGCCATCCCCCGCACCCGCAGCCTCGGCCTCCTCATCCTCGGTCCTATCATCGTCAACATCCTCTGCTTCCACTCCTTCCTAACCGGCGGCGTGGGCCTCTTCTCTCCTCCCATCATCGTCATCGCTGGCCTCGCCGCCTTCGTCCTCTTCACTGAACGCAAACGCTTCGCCGCCCTCATCGCCTGACCGTCTCGCAATCCTCACCCATTCGCGGCATCGGCCTCGTTCATTCGAGCCCGATGCCGCACTGGTGACAGTACCGTGCCCGCACGTCGTGGTCCTCCCACCCGCACTGCCCGCACCGCCGCCGCACCCGCGTCCGCTGCAGCTCCCGCCCGATCTCCGACGTCACAATCCCCGTCGGCACCGCAATGATCGCAAACCCCGTCAGCATGATGAACGACGCCATGATCTTCCCTCCCACCGTCACCGGAGCCACGTCTCCATAACCTACCGTCGTAATCGTCACGATCGCCCAGTAAATCGCCTGCGGAATGTTCCGGAACCCCGGATTCTCCCCATTCTCCAGCACATACACCGCCGTCCCCTCCACTAACACCAGCGTCAGCACCGCCGTGAAGAAAATCAGAATTTTCCTCCGGCTCGCCCCTAGCGCATTCAGCAGCAGACTCGCCTCCCCCAGATACTGCGCCATCCTCAGCACCCGGAACATCCGCATCAGCCGCAGCACCCGGATCACCGTCAGAAAACGCGACCCCGGCAGCACCAGCTCCAGCCACGCCGGCAGAATCGACACCAGATCGATCACCCCCAGAAAACTCCCCGCATAACGCCCCGGACGGTCCACCACCGCCAGCCGCACCGCGTACTCCAACGTGAACAATCCCGTGAACACCCACTCCAGCACCGTGAACAATCCCCGCCGCGGCCCGCTGATCTCCTCCACACTCTCCAGCATCACCGTCAGCACACTCAGCGCAATCACCACCAATAACACAATATCATAAGCCTGCCCAGCCCGCGTGTCAGACTGAAAAATAACCCGCCGCAACCACTCGCGGCACCCCTGTTTCCCCTCAGCGTCCATCACTCAGCGCGTCTTCTCGATCATCTTCTCAGGCACCTTCCCCTCCGGCAGCGCCGCAGGAGCCGTCTGCTTCTCCCGCCACGCCGCCAATGCCGCCGCCGCATCCTCCGGCACCGTCCCGGCCTTCATCACCCCGGCCGGCTTGCCATCAATCCACAACTCCAGATGCAGCCCCGCCAGGCCGCTCTCCGTCAGCCGCACCGCATCATTCAACCCGCTCCGGATCACCTCCCTAGCCTGCGGCACAAAACACTTCGCCGTCGCCGCCTGACCCGTCTTCCCCGGCGCAATCTCCGCCACCTCCACCGACCCGGGCACCGGCATCGCCCCCGAATTCCCCGGCGGATAAACAATGTACTCCAGCCGCAATCCCGTCACCGCCTGCAACCCCGTGTTCTTCACCCCTAACACATACCAGCAGTCATTCCCCTTCACAGTGCCCGTAATCGCCTCCTTCACCTCCCGCGTGTTCCCCTTCTTCTGCGACGGCACCACCTGCACCCGATAGGGCTTGTGCGTCTTCCGCCACTCCGCAATCCACTTCCGATCCGCCTCCGACAACGTCGCCAGCGGCACCGTGAACCGCTTCCCGTCCTCCCGCCGCAATTCCGCCACCGTATCCGTGCAACCCGTGATCTCCGCCCGAATCTCCCCTCCCTTCACACTCGCAAACGTCCGCATCTGACCACACACCGGCAGCACGCTCACCAGCATCAGCACAAGAAAGCTCAGCAGTTTCATGCCCCCACCTTAACACCACCCCGCCCCACCGCGCATCCTCAAATCATCGGCACCCGAACGCCTGGCGAAAAACCTCAATCCCCTGCCAGTCCCGCCTTCTCAACCGGCTCTCAGATCACCGGCGGCTCCGGATCCACCGGCGGCTGCAGGCTCTCCGGCCGCGGCTCCGGCACCCCCGCCAACCGCTGCCTCAGCGTCTCCGCACGCAGCACATCCCGCTCCTCAGGCCCCAGCTTCCGCTGCGAATTGATCTGCAAGTGCGCCGGCTGAATCTCCACCAGCAGCGTGTCAATCGTCCGACCCAGATCCGACGGCAGAATCCCCAGATCCGACCCTAGCCGCAGCATCGACAACTGCGTCAGCGCCTCCTTGCTCTCCAGAATGTGCGCATACCGCAGGGCCGCATACGCCCGCCCCACATGATCCAGCACCTTGTGCGGCTGATCCTCCACCAGCTTCCGCCTCGCATTCCGCTCGTGATTGATGATCTGCTCGATCACCCGCTCCAATCGCGCAATAATCTCCGGCTCTCGCTCGCCCAGCGTGTGCTGATTCGATATCTGAAACAGATTCGCCAGCGCCTCCGTCCCCTCGCCATACAACCCCCGCACCGCCAGCCCGATCTTGTTCACCGCCGCAATCACCTGGTTCACCTGCTCGCTCAGCACCAGACCCGGCAAATGCAGCATCGCACTCGCCCGCATCCCCGTTCCCAGATTCGTCGGACACGCCGTCAGGTACCCGAACCTCGGATGAAACGCAAACTTCACCAGCCCGTCCAGCTCCTCGTCCACACGGTCCAGCGCCGCATACGCCACCCGCAGATCCAGCCCCGACCGGATACTCTGCATCCGCAGATGATCCTCCTCGTTGATCATGATCGACAGCGACTGATCCCGGTTGATCACCGCCGCGCTCCCGCCCGACTTCGCCGCCTGCTCCCGCGAAATCAGATGCTTCTCCACCAGCACCTGCTTCCGGATCGCATCCAGACCCCCGAGATCCTCACTGAACCCGTCCTTCATCTCCGGCAATCCCTCCACCACCGGCTGCAACTCCTGCATCACCGTCGTCCGGTCCTCCTTCTTCGCAAATCCCGGAAACGCCGGACCATCCAGATTCCGCGCCAGCCTCACCCGGCTCGTGATCACAATGTCCCGGTGCGGCCCATCCAGCAGCATCCACTCAGGTGGCTTCCGCAGCAGTGTTGCAAACTTCATCATGGCGTCTCCTTCGTTCAAACCACTTCCTTCAAACCGCCGTCTCCGGCGGTGTCAGTTGCCGGATCTCATCACGCAGCCGACCCGCTTCCTCATACCGCTCCGCAGCCACCGCTTCCTCCAGTCGCACCCGCAAATCCTCCACCCGGTCATTGTCCCGCCCCACCACCTTCGCCCACGCCGGCACCCGGCCCGTATGCCGCACCCCTTTGTGCATCGCCTTCAAAAGCTGGTCCATCCCCTCCCCGAACGTCTGGTAGCACGCCCCGCACCCCAATCGCCCCGTCTTCCGGAACGTCGTCTGCGTCATCCCGCAGTTCGGACACGTCCGCTCCTGCGGCTGCGTCGCCACCTTCTCCCCGTGCCCGAACCCGTGCAGCATCTCCACCAGCGCAAATCCCTTCGGATCAGCCACCCCTTTCGCATGCGCACACGCTTCACACAGGTTCACCTTCTGCATCTTCCCCTTCTCAATCTGGGTAAGAAACACCGTCGCCTTGTTCTGTTTGCAGACATCGCACTGCATAAATAGGAAACGTGGAGGGGGGTTGCCGGAGACGCCAGAGAAAAGTGTCCTCTTTAATTTCTCCCCAGACCCCTCAACGCCGCCAGCCGCTCCAGCATCGGCGGATGCGAATAATGCAGAAATACATACAGCGGGTGCGGCGTCAGATTGCTCAGCGAATCCCTCGCCAGCCGCTTCAGCGCCCCCGTCATCGCCTCCGGCCCGCCCGTCACCGACGCCGCATACGCATCCGCCTCAAACTCATGCCGCCGGCTCCACACGTTCCCCGCAATCCCGATCAGCAGCTGCACCGGCTCGAACAGGATCATGAAAAACACAAACCCCAGCCACAGCGTCGGACGCTCCAGCCCGAACGCCTCCGCCAGCCCCGCATTCGTCAGCACCAGGCCCATGCACAAAAACAGCACCGCCAGCTGCACCACCGCCGCCACCAGCCGCTGCACAACATGCCGCTTCTTGAAATGCCCGATCTCATGCGCCAGCACCGCTAGCAACTCCGGCTCCGGATGCTTCTCCACCAGCGTGTCATACAGCGCGATCCGCTTGTTCCGAAAAAAAAAAAAAAAAAACGCATTCCCCTTCGTCGACCGACGGCTCCCGTCGATGATGAACACATCCCGCAGCGGAAACGCACACCGCTCCGCCAGCCCCAGAATCGCCCGCCGCAGCGGCCCCTCCTCCAGCGGCGTGAACTTGTTGTACAACGGCATCAGCCACCGCGGCGCCACAAACTGCAGCGCCAGCATGAACACCGTCGTCGCCACCCACGCCCACACCCACGCCTGCGGCGCCCGCTGAAAAATCCACAGCAGCAGCGCCAGCAGCGGCAACCCGATCCCCGCCGCCAGCCCCAATCCCTTCACATGGTCCGCCACAAACGTCCCCGGCGTCGTCTTGTTGAACCCGTACTTCGCCTCAATCCGGAACGTCCCGTACACCTCAAACGGCAGCGACACCAGCGTCGCCCCCGCATGCATCAGCGCAAACCCCAGCAATCCCCTCACAATCTCCCCCTCCGCCATCCCCCGCACCAGCCCGTCCAGCCACGCAAACCCTCCACCCAGCCAGAACCCCAGAAACACCACCAGCCGGAACGTCCCCGCCATCAGATCAAACCGCTCGCTCTCCCGCGCATACTCCTGGCTCTTCGCATAATCCGCCTCGCTGAACACACCTACAAATTCCTCCGGCAATCGCGGATCCAGCCGCCTCAGATTCAACAGAGTCGCCACTGTCTCCAGCACGTGCAGCCCGATGAGCGACACCAGCAGAACAAGAAACCACGGATTGGCAGAATGCATCCCTCCCTCTCTCCTCTCACCGCCCTCCCGTCACGCGGATTTTTCTCTCACTCCGCCGCCGCCCGTCCCCTCACCTCCCGGAACTGCCGGCTCTCCACAATCATCCGCACCGCCGTCATCGCCTTCCCGTCACCCATCAGCGCCGCCGTCATCTCATCAATCAGCGGTTCGTCACTCAGCATCACCGCCCGTCCCAGCGCGTACCCCAGCAGCTTCCGCGAAAACTGCCGCAGAAACGCCTCCCGCCGCGGCCCCGCCAGCCACGCCCGCAACCCAGCCATCCCCTCCACCGCCGTCCCGTCCGGCAGCACCGTCTTCGCCGTCACCGCCAGCCCCGCCGCATCCACCGTCCGCCACCGCCCGATCGCATCATAACCCTCCAGCGCATAACCATACGGGTCCATCCTCACATGACACCCGGAACACCGCGCATCCTTGCTGTGCTGCTCCGTCATCGCCCGCTCCGTCAATCCCTCCGGCGCAGCCTCCGGCAAGGGCGGTACGCCCTTCGGCGGCTTCGGCAGCCGCTCACCCAGCAGGGTCTCGCACAACCAGTTCCCCCGCAGAATCGGACTCGTCCGCGACGCGCCGCTCTGCTTCGCCAGCACCGCCGCAAACCCTAGCAACCCACCCCGCTCATGCCGCTTCACTCCCTCCACCCGCCGCCATTCCTCGCCTTCCACCCCCGCAATCCCATAGTGCCCCGCCAGCGTCCCGTTCAGCCACGTGTAATCCGCATCAATCAGATCCCCCACCGCCGCTTCCCCCCGGAACACCGCACTGAAAAACCGCACCGCCTCCTCCTTCATCGCACCCCGCACCGCCGCAAACGTCGGAAAATGCCGCTCACTCTTCTCATCCATCGTATCCACCTCACGAATGTGCAGCCACTGACACCCGAAATACTCCGCCAGCCGAGCCACCTTCCCATCCGCCAGCATCCGCTCCACCTGCGCCCCCAGCACTCCCGGCTCACGCAGCCGCCCCGACACCGCCATCGCACTCAGCTCGCCATCCGGCATCGACGACCACAGAAAATAACTCAATCTCACCGCCAGTTCCGCATCGCTCACCGGAGCCGATTCTTTCCCCTCCGCCGCCTTCTCCCCGCGGTACAGAAACGCCGGAGATGTCAGGATCCGCGCCAGCACCAGCCGCACCGCTTCCTCATGCGGCACTTCGTCCGCCCGCAGTCTCGCATAAACCCCGCGAATCTGCTCCCCTTCCTCCGCACTCACCGCCCGACGCCACGCCCGCGGCGCAAAACCCACTAGCCAATCCACATGCCGCGGCTCCGCAGCCTTCATTTCCTCACGAAACACCGCCGCCTTCGCACGAATCGGCTCGCGCAGCGGCTCAAACGCCGAAGGATCCGCATCCTGCGTCGCAAACTGCCACAATTGATCATACGCATCCACCGACTGCAGCGCATCCTGACTCACAAAATGCAGCTCGCGCCACAACCGGTCAATCTCCGCACTCTCCGCCTCGCTCAGCAGCAATCGCCGCAGCTGGTCATCCTCACGATAGTAAAGCGTCAGGGTCACCACTTCGTCCACCGGCACAATCTTCGTATAACACAACGCCGCCGGAAACAGTTCCCGGAACGCCGCCGCCTGACCCGCCAGGCGCTCCCGCGCCGCACTCCCCGCCGCAGTCAGCACCGGCCTCCCCGCACTCAACCGCGCCACTTCCTCCCCACCCCCCGTCAGCGCCACCTGCACACTCCCATCGCCACCCGCCGCCGCATGCAGTTTCGCCACCGTCACTAACTCCGCACCCGCCGCCAGCACCGCCGGAATCTTCACCTCCACCACCGACGGCGCACGCACCACAA
This sequence comes from Verrucomicrobiaceae bacterium, assembly GCA_027483175.1. GTDB lineage: Bacteria > Verrucomicrobiota > Verrucomicrobiia > Verrucomicrobiales > V1-33 > V1-33. The sequence goes on from JAIXVE010000211.1 coordinate 7,111, forward strand.
GGCTCTCCCGCTCCGCCGTCTCCCCATCCGGCCCAATCCCGAACCTCCCCGGATCAGGCCCCACGCCTTCCCCCGCCGCCACCTCACCCACCGGCCCCGTCAGCACCGCTCCCAGCAACGGCCCGCCCGGTGCTAGCAATGTCCGCCGCAGCACCGCATCCGGACCATCCCCGCTCACCTCCGGACCTGTTAGCAATCCCTGCACCGCCATCGCCAGCCCCGGCTTCTCCGCATCCGACGCCAGCAGCCACCGCGTCAGCACACTTCCCGCCGGCAACCGCTCCGCAGCGCCCGTCGTCGGCTCGCTCATGAAATGCCACACCGCTTTCCCGCCCCGCCCCGCATGCGGATTCGCCACCGCCAGATCCCCCACACATTCCTCCGTCACATCCCACGCCGCCCCGCCCCCCTCGGGCGTCACCCGCAGCGTGATTTCCGTCAGGTCACACGTGTGCTCCCCATCCCGCGGCCCAATCACCAGACAGACGAAATCCCCCGCCCTGACTTCCAGTCCCTTCACCGTCTCCGGCTGCACTAGCTTCCCTCCCTCCGTCACCCCCGATCCCAGCACCACTCGCGCCGCCCCGCGCCGCAACTCCAGCGCCCAGCTCACTCCGTTCCCGCA
>JAIXVE010000066.1 GCA_027483175.1 Verrucomicrobiaceae bacterium
ACCACGTTCTTGTCCATGATCACGTCCAGCGTCCCGTCCGCATTCACTCGGATGAACACGTCCGCAAACCGCTCGCCAGTCTCCAGCAGCGCCCGCGGCACCCGGATGTTCCCCAGCGAAGCCCCGTTCCAACGGGCCTCAATCGCCGGCGCCTCACCCGTCGCATTGTCAGGATTGCCGTCCTCGTTGTCGTAGATGTCAAACGACACCACAAGACCGCCACCCGTCCCGTCTTCTCCAAACGGCGTCTCGATCGCTTCCGGCGACCACACGAAACTCGCACCGTCAGCCGGTGGATTCGTCCCGCCGCCAATCCGCAGCCCGAACCGTGTCTCGAACCCGAGCACGCGACGCCCGCCATCCTTGTCAGCCAGCGTGAAGCTCCCCATCAGGCCGTTCGCCGCAGGCGTCAGCTGCACCATCCCAGTCCCGCCAATCCCGCCACCTGTCATCCCCGTCGCAGAACCGAGCAGCAGTCCGTCCGCCGGCACCGTGCCGTCGTTGAAGTCCACCACCCGTTGCCACGCCGTCGGAAACGCCGGCACCACCACCGTCACACTCACTTCACTCGAAGTCAGCACGTTGCTCGGAGCCGTGCACACACAACGATACGTCGTACCCGACGCCGCACCAGTCAGCACCGGTGTCACATACGTCGCCGCATTCGCACCGCCAATGTTCGTGAACGAACCACCACCTGGCACACGCTGCTGCCACTGGAAGGTCGTGCGGCCCGGATCATTCACCGCCACCGTGAAGGACGTCGTCAGCCCTTCGCAGATCGTCGACGGCAACGGCTGCTGCGTGATCGTGATCGGCCCAGTGTATGGCTCGGTCTTGATCGCAATGTCGTCATAACGATGCTCCTCATTCAAACCACCCGTCCGCGCCGCAATCGCAAACCGCCCGTTCGCCAACCCCTGGAAGTTAGGAATCGGCAGGCCGCTCACAATGATGAACCCGTCATGCGCCACATCCAGCGTCGCCCCGCTGCCGCTCACATTCTGACGCAAGCGCACCACCGTCTCTTCATACACGCCCGGCGCACTCTGCAGCAGTTCCAGCGAAACCGGCACCTTGATCAGCATCGTCCCACCCCAGTAGATCTCCACACCCACCCCGCTGCCGCCATACGTGATGAACCCAATCCGCAGGTCGTCGCCGACCCCGCGCTCCAGCCCACCATATGCCTGCACCGGCGCAATGTTGTCGCTCCAGCTGAAGGACCAGCCATCCGCAGGATTGCCACCAAAGATCTGCGCGTTGATCGCCGCAGTGAACTCACCCACCGCCACACCTGGCTTGTAATCATCGATCACCAGCGTCCCGAACTGCCCGTTCACAGCTTCCGTCAGCCGCAGGCTCCCGGAATTCCCCGACCCGCCATCCGGCAGAATCGCATAGTTGCCACTCAGGGTCTGCACCGCCGTCGGCACCGTCCCCGTGTTCGTCACCGTCACCCCGTCGTCAAACGTATCGTTGATCTCAGGAACCGCCGGCCGCGCCAAGTTCACAATCGTCACCGTCGCAGGATCCGAAAACACACTGCTCGGACTCGCTGTGCGGTAAACCCGGCACCGGTACTGCGACCCATTGTCAGCCACCACCAGCGCAGGCGTCGTGTACGTCTGCGACGTCGCCCCGCCAATGTCCGTGAAATCACCAGCCCCCGCAGCCTTCCACTGCCACTGATACAGCGCGCGCAGCGGATCATTCGACGTCACACTGAACGTCGCCGTCCGGCCCGGCACCGCCGTCACATTCACCGGCTGACTCACCACCCCGATCGGCCCGGCGTACGCCGTCGAACGGATCTCCACCTCATCAATCGCATGCCTCTGGTTCAACCCACCCGTCCGCGCCGAAAAACCATACCGAGCCTGCGAGAACGCCGTCCAGTTAGGCACCTGCAGTTGGTACACCAGCACCACGCCGTTGAACATCACATCAATCAGCCCGGCATTCGACAGCCGGACATACACGTCCTGAAACGCGCCCTGCGTGTTCAGCAGCTCCAGCGGCACGGACACCCCGCCCACACGGTTGCGCAGCCAGAACACGTCAATCGCCGGCGCTTCCCCAACCCCATTATAAGGATTGCCATCCGTGCTGTCATACACGTCAAAGCATACGCTCAGCCCGTTGCCAACCGGCTCTTCCGCCACCGGAAAACCGGCATCCGGAAGATCCGGAGCCCAGTGAAACCCGAACCCGTCCGCCGGAGGATTCGTCCCGCCGGACATGTTCAGCTTGAAGAACACTTCAATGCTCTCCACCGGCCCACCGCCATTCAGGTCGTTCACCGTCCACGTACCCGCCAGACCGTTCAGCGCATCCGTCAGGTTCATGCAACCCGTGTCCGCAAACCCGCTCGTTCCCAGCGGCACCGCACTCCCAAACGCACCACTCCCCGCAGGCACAATCCCGTCATTGAAGTTGTACGCCGCCGTCGGTGTCCCGCGGCTCAGATTCACCACCTGCACCGTCGCAGGATCAGAAACCGCAATCCCCTCAGGACTGCTGATCACCACCCGGTACTGCGCCCCATTGTCCGCCAGCGTCAGCGGCGCCGAAATGAACGTCGCCCCCGTCCCGCCAGCCGCCGTAAACCCAGCATCCGCCGGGCCTTTCCGCTGCCACTCATACGTCGCTCCAGCCGCCCCGTTGTCCACCACGTTGAACAACCCGGGATAACCAGCCGCCATCCGCAGCGAAATCGGCTGCCGGATAATGTTCGGCACCAGCGCCCCGGTCGTCGACGTGATGCTCACATTGTCAATGAACTGATTCGTGTTCAACCCGCCCGTCCGGCCACCCCACGCAAACCTCGCCCCGGCAATCGGCTGATAACCAATGTTCAGCTTGTCGTGAATCACCGCTCCGTTCCACGTCAGATCCAGTGTCCCCGTCGGATTCACCCGCACCATCACATCCACAAACGTGTTCGTCACCATCGTCGCCAGTGACACCCGCGTCCGCGCCAGCAGCGCCCCGTTCCAGTACACGTTGAACGACGGCGCTTCACCACCAGCATTGTTAGGGTTGCCGTCCGTGTTGTCGTAGATGTCAAACCCGATCCGCAATCCGCTCCCGGCACCCGTCTCCCCGAACGTCCCATCAGGAATGTCCGCACCCACACAGAACGCACAACCATCCGCAGGAATCGACGATCCCCCGCCCAGCCGCATCTTGAAATTCGCCGTGAACCCGTTCACCGGATTCCCACCGTCAAGATCGCTGACAAAAAACGACCCCTGCAGGCCGTTCGCATTCTTCGTCAGCTTGACACAACCACTGTCGAGGTTGCCGCCCGTCAGCTCAATCACGCCCGCAGACGTGCCGTTCCCAAACAGTGCCGTGCCGCCAGGCAATGCACCATCGTCAAAATTAGCGGAAAAACTTCCGCCGTATGCCGGGCCAATGCCCGACACGACCGCAGCCGCGGCCAGGTATAACCTGAGTCTCGAATTCATATGTGGAATGTGGGGGGAGGTCGGCTTCCTGAAAGGAAACCGGAGCGGAAATAGATCCGCCCACCCGCCTTTTGCCTTTTCCGCCCGCTCCAAGGCAAGCTCCGGATTCACGGATCATGAAAAAATCATGCCACCCCCCACCCGCACCCCCCCCAAATCCCGCTGTCCGCCCCCCAATCATGCCTCTACGGTCCCCCATGGCTCACCTCGGCAGGCGCAATCTCCTCAACATCACCTCCTCATCCCCACACGGTCTCTTCCTCGACGGCGGCCGTCTCGGCGAGGTCTTCCTCCCAGCCAATTCCGCACCCCGCGACGCCTCCCCAGGCGACCAACTCGACGTCTTCCTCTACCTCGACTCCGAAGGCCGTCCCGTCGCCACCACCCGCACGCCCCTCGTCATGGCCGGACAATTCGCCGGCCTCACCGTCACCGATTACTCCCCAGGCATAGGCGCATGGCTCGACTGGGGGCTCGATAAAGACCTCCTCCTCCCCATCCGCGAACAAGCCGGCCACGTCTCCCCAGGCGACACCGTCGTCGTCTACGTCCACGTCGACCCCCGCTCCAATCGCCTCGTCGCCACCATGCGCCTCGACCGCCACTTCGACCACAATCCCGCCCACTACTCAGCCGGCGACGCCGTCGACCTCGTCATCACCGCTGAAACTCCCCTCGGCTACAAAGCTGCCGTCAACCACCTCTCCTCCGGGCTCCTCTACCACGCAGAAATCGGTGTCTCCCTCTCCCCAGGTCAGCAACTCAAGGGCTTCGTCAAAACCGTCCGCCCAGACGGCAAACTCGACCTCTCCCTCGACCCCTCAGGCTACCGCAGGGTCCGCCCCCTCGCCGACCGCATCATCGAAGCCCTCAACGAAGCCGGCGGCGAACTCGACCTCAACGACCAATCCCCTCCCGAACTCATCCGCGAACGCTTCGGCGTCAGCAAAAAAGCCTTCAAACAAGCCACCGGAGCCCTCTACCGCGACCGCCGCATCACCTTCGCTCCACCAGGCATCCGCCTCGCCACCGGCCGCGAACCCGGGGCATGGTAAACCCCCGAACGCCCGGCGATCCTAACACTCAATACAGCCTTCACCCGGCCTTCGCCGGAAACCGCCACACCTGCGGCGTCCACACCCCCGTCTCCCACGCATCCACCGTCGCAAATTCCCGGAACGTCGTCCCCCCCGCATCCACCGTCACCATCGTCAGCGCCTGCCGCTTGTCCTTGAAGTGCGCAGCATTGTCCGTGTTGAACACCGGCACCGCCGCCGCCCCCTCCGCCGCCGGCCGCGATCCCCCATCCCAGCGGAACACATTCCTCCCATGAGTGTGCCCGTACAGCACCGCCGCCACCCTCCGCCCCCGGATCGCTTCCCAGTACGACCTCACATCCGCATAGTCCCACTCGTGCGTCAGCACTTTCTTCTCCTCCACCTCCGCCGCATAACGCATCATGTCCACATGGTGCGTGATCACCAGCGGCTTCTCCACAGGCACCGCCGCCAGTTGCTCCAGCAGAAAGGCTAGGCTCTCCATCGGCGCATACCGCCGCCGCCGCGCCACACCCCCGGTCTGCCCCACCACAATCCCCAGATTCAGAAAATGCACGCCGCCCCAGTCCCACGCGCAGTGCAACCCGTTCGCCGACACCGCCGCCAGCCCGCTCCGCTGCTGATTCCGGTCCGCTAGCAACTCCATCATCACCCCCACCCCCTGCGGCCCGTCATGATTCCCATGCACTTCCCGGCACGGCCACTTCAACTTCCCATCCTTCCCGTCCGTCCCCCAGTCCCTCACAAATGCCGCCAGCTCGGTCGCCTGCATCGCCACATACTTCGCCCCATTCTTGTCCCCGCTGTCAATAATGTCCCCGCCATGAATCACCCCCGCAACCTCCGGCACCACCCCACCCCCAGCCTCCGCAGGAATCTCCGTCCCCGGCAACCGGTTCATCTGATCCACTAACCGCCCATTCACCGCCGCCGAACGCGGATCCATCTCACCGGGGCTCTCCTCCAGCGCATGATAATGCGTGTCGCTCGCCAGAAAAAACGTCACCCCAGGCCCCGCCCCCACACCCGCCCCTTCACCACGCCCCACCATCGGGCCGCACGCCGCCGCCGCACTCCATCTCAATAGTTGTCTCCGTTTCATAAATTGTCAGGAAAATGCTCCGCGGATCCTCGCCACCAGCGGATTGTCAGGCCCGCTACTCCCCTTCAGCCAGTGCGTCGACGCCGCCAGATACCGCTCACCCCACTCCCCACCCACACTCCCGCTGTCCTCAAACACCGCCGAACTGAACTTGTAATCGTGCGAGTCCGTCCCCTTCAGATAAATCTGCCGCTGCGCCGCCGCCACCAGCGCCCCCCGCTCCCCTCCATCCTTCAGATACCGCAGCACCTGCCTCGACGACCTCAACCGGTCATCCTGCATACTCGCAAAGATATCCTCCACCTTCACCGCCCCTTCCTCCGGCTCCAGCACCGCCAGATCCGTCCCCCCACTCACCTCCCCGCGCTGCCGGAACAAACTCATGAACGACGCCGCCTGCAGCAGCAGCAACCGCCGCGTCGCATCATCCCGCACCTGCCCGAACGCATAATGCAGCGCATTCGCCGTCGTCACCGCATGCAGCGTGATGATCCCAGGCTTCCGCATCAGCATCTCCGCAGCTCCGCTGAATATCCCGTCCCACACCGCCCTCGCCCCCGCTCCCGCATTCAGCAGCTCCACCACCCGCGCCGAACTCTCATCCCACGTCGCCCCCCTAACCGCATCCAGCATCGCCGCCACCGCCCCCGCTCGCCCATCCCCACTCACCCATCCCGCCCGAATCCCCCGCAACCGCTCCCCATTCACCCGGCCCGGCCGATCCGCTTCCTCATCCCGCTCCGCAGGATTCCCCGCCTCATGCTCGAGCAGCGCATACGCCAGCGAACGCAGCACCGGCTCCGCATGGTGCCACCCGATCGTCTGCAAGGTCCGCCAGCTGTTCGCCACATAAATCGCCTTGTGCCCGATGTCCCGGAAATCCCGCGCCCCATACCGGCAGAACACTTCAAAAATCTCCTGCGCCCCAGCTCCCCTCACAAACCCAGCCACCGCACTGTCCGCCTTCCCCTCATCCCACCGATCCATCGCTTCCTCAAACACCACCCGCGCCTTCTCCGGCCCCGGCACCGCAGCCTCATCCACCGCTCCCATCGTCCAATTCCCTTCCTCCACATCCCGCGCCTGCGACGACTTGAATTGATCCATCGCCCACAGCAACGGCAGCCATCGCTCCCCATCCGGCGCATTCAGACTCGCCAGATGCGCAGAATGCACCACTAATACCGCGTGAAACTTGAACCCCACCGGCCTCGGCTGAATATTCCGCACCCCCGCCAGCAATAACGCCGCCAGCCACTCACGATACGGCACCCCACCCCGAATCCGCTGCGCCACTTCCTCCATCAATCGCTCCCTCGGGGTCTCCTCCAGCAGCTTCACCAGCGGAGCCACTCCATCCCCCAGCCGCACGCCCTTCGGCAGCACCTGCGCATCCGCCGCCGCCACCCCCGGCAATCCCCCCAGAAACCCTAGCGCTCCGGATCCACTCAGCGACGCCACCGCGCCTCGGCTCAGAAAATGTCGTCGTTGCATCACCACCCGTCACCCGCCCGCCGCCAGTTGCCCAGCGCAGGCTTCATCCGGACTCGCGGTTCCTGCACCGCCTCCCCCCACCAGCCTCAGCCTTTCTTCGCCGACTCCGCCTTCGCGAAATTCTCCACCGTATAACGCTTCGCCGCATCCCCAAGGCTCTTCACCGCCAGTTCCTTCGTCAGCTTGTCCGACGCCGAATGAAACACAATCCGATGCACCCCATCCTTCCCCGGCGCATCAATCTTGATGCTGTCCGTCTTCACACCCTCAAGCTTCGCAAACGCTTCCCGCACATGCGCCCGGCACGCCGCACACGACATCCCACTCACATTCACCACATAATCCGCTTCCGCAAAGGTCGTCGCAACAGTGGCAGCAAAAAACGCAACAATCAGTTTGGCTTTCATAGGGTCAGTCAGTGAATCTTTATCCCTCCCCAAAACACCAGAAGTCCCCGCCACTCAAGCGCACAATTCACTCCCGCACCCCCGCACCATCACGGCGCTTTCGGCGCTTCCGCCGCAGGCGCAGGCACCGCCGCCGGAACCACGTTCAACCACAACTGCTCAGTCTCATTCACCAGCAGTTGCGGAAATCCCTGCGGCACGCCGTTGTTCTCAGCCACCGAATTCAACGGAAACCTCACCGCTCGCTCCATCCCACCCTCCACCTCGCGCAGCACCACCTGAATCGGCCCCGCATACCTCCCAGCGCCCGCCTCCGCCTTGATCGCCACCACCACCTCCCCGCCCTTCTCCGGCACATCCACCACCGCCGCACTCACGCCCTCCGGCAATCCCTTCACCACCACCTGCAATCGCTTCGCATACCCGCCCCCTAACGTCACCGTCGTCTTCACCTCCCCGCTCTTCCCAGCCTCCACCCGCACCGCATGCCCCGCCGCCACCGCACTCGCCGTCGGCACCGGCACATTCATCTCCAGTCTATAGTAATAATCCGCACCGCCCTGCTTCGTCAGGTCGCTCACCGCCGCAAAATACGTCCCCGCCTCCGGTGCCGTCCACGTCACCACCGGCTCCCGCGACACGCCATTGTCATCCCCACTAACCAGTTCCTTCCCGTCCGGCCCCAGGATCCTCAGCAACGGATCAATCAGCGAATCATGCGCCGGCCCAGTCACCGTCAGCACCCGCACCTCTCCCTTCGTCACCTCAAACGGATACCGGTCTTCCTCCCCGCGCACCGCCAGTCGCCCGCTCACCGCCGAAGGCACCGCCAGCACCACCTTCTCCACAGCCTCCTCCACCTCCGGAATCCCGCTCCACAGCACCGGACACGGCGGCCTCACCGGATCAATCTCCATCTCCCCAACCTCAAGATTCCACCCTTCCACCTTCACCCTCGGCTTCTCCACCCTAGCCACTCCCAGCGGCCACACATGCCGCACCACCGGCCCATCCGAAACATGCAGGCGGTAAATCCCATCCGCCCCACCCGCAAAACTCAATTCCGTCGACGCCGGATACCGATGCCCACTCACCTGAATCACATAATCCCCGTCCCGCTCCACCCGCCACACCACCATCGGATCCATCGACACATGATCGTGATTGAATGCCACCGTCACCCCAGCCGCATCCGTCACCCGCAGCATCACATCACATCCCGCCGCCAGCACCGTCGCCTCCACCCGCGCCGTCAGTACCCGCCCCGCCCGCAGACTCCCCCTGTAAAGATCCACATCCCCGTTCTTGTCCAGCCGTCCGTTGCAAACCGCCCCCGAACCTCCCAGCACCTGCGGCTTCCGGATGTCATCGTTAGGCTCCACCTCCGCCGTCTGCTCCCGCGCATCCACCGCCAGCGCCACCGGCAATGACACGCCGTCATCATTGTACACCCGGATCAGATGCGGCCCCGGCACCACCCCAGCACCCACCGTCACCGCATACTTCCCCGCTTCCTTCCCCGGCACAAACTCAATCCCCGCCACGTCCGCCCACACGCGGCAAGGCCACGGCTCGAACTTCCCGCTCATCACCACCTCCGTCACCTTCCCCGTCTGCACCCCCGCAGGATGAATATGCGTCAGCGCTGGCTCCGCCGCCATCACCAGACCGGCACCGGATCCTATCAAAACACAGATCAGCCCTCTCATCGCTCACACAAACAGTTCCCGAATCAACCGCCCGTCATTCACCAGCGACACCGGCCGCCCCACCGCCGTCTCCAGCTTCTGATGCGGATCAATCCCCATCTTCGTATACACCGACGCCGCAAAATCCTCCGGCCGATACACGTCCTCCGCCGCATAATACCCCCTCGCATCCGTCGCCCCCACAATCTGCCCGCCCGGTATCCCCGCCCCCGCCATCAGCACCGACATCGCATGAGGCCAGTGATCCCGCCCCCCACCGGGATTGATCTTCGGGGTCCGCCCGAACTCCCCCAGCAGCAAAACCAGCGTCGTCTCGAGCATCCCACGCTCCGCCAGATCCTCAATCAGCGCCGCCACTCCCTGATCCAGTGTCTTCAGCATATCCCCCTTATACGCATCCGCCAGCCCGCCATGGTGATCCCATCCACCCCAGTTCACCGTCACCCACGACACCCCCACCTCCACCAGTCGCCGCGCCAGCAGAAACCGCTGCCCCATGTCCGTCCTCCCATACCGCTCCCTAACCTTCACATCCTCCTTCCCGATATCAAACGCCTCCTGCGCCCGCGCCGACGTCACCAGATCAAATCCCTGCTCGTAAAACCGGTCAAACTCCACCGCCGGATCCTCCGTCACCCGATCATTAAACCGCTTCATCCGGTCCAGCGCCCCCCGCAACGCCCGCCGCCCCTGCATCCGTCCCTCCGCAATCCCACCAGGCAGCACCACGTCACTCACCCGGAACGCATCCGAATTCGGATACCCCGACACCACAAACGGCGCATGCTCGCCACCCAGAAAATTCGGCCCGCCCGACCTCGTATTCGACGGGGTCGCCATATACGGCGGTATCCCTCCCCGCACTCCCCTCGTGTGCGATACCATCGACCCCATCGACGGATGAAAGGTCACAAACGCCCCGCATCCCACCGGCACCGGTGTCGGAGCCCCAGTCATCATGTAATGATTCCCACCCCCATGATTCGGATCTTTGTGACAGATCGACCGCACCACCGTGAACTTATCGAAGACTCCCGCTAGCTTCGTCACCGGCTCGCTGAAATGCACCCCAGCCACCTTCGTCGGCACAGTCTTGAATACCCCGCGAATATCCGCCGGCGCGTCCGGCTTCGGATCAAAGGTCTCAAAATGCGACGGCCCGCCATCCAGCCAGATCATGATGCAGTTCACCGGCTTCCCCCCGCCCGCATTCTCCGCCGCCGCCTTCAATCGCAGCAGATCGCACATCCCCAATCCCATCCCCATCGCCCCACGCAGCCCCAGCTGAATGAAATCCCGGCGCAGATGGCCGTCGCAGTTCCGGTGTGTCGCCATGGCTTTAATCAGTGATTGAATACAAACTCCGCAGAATTGATCAGCGCCCACAGCACGTCCTCCACCGCACGCCGCCGCGCCTCCGCCCCCTCCCCGAACTGCGCAGCCGCCACCGCCGTCTCTTCCTCCACCGGAAGCCGCCCATAACAAATCAGATACAGCTCGCTCACAATCTCCCGCGGCGTCATCCCCCCGCCCGCCAGCCGCTGCACCGTCGCCCCCTCCGCCGTACTCGTCAGCTTCGCCTGCAGCCCGTCCGCATTCATCAGATGCAGCGCCTGACTGATCGCTGGCTTCATGTTCCGCTCGCAAGGACAGTCACTGCTCGAATTCGGCCGCCCGAACGCATCCATCGTGCGCGACTCGATCTTGTACGTCCACGCCTGCACCGCTCGCCCTCCCGCAGGCAACCCGGGATACTCGCTCGGCACCCCAGTCACGTCACTCACCGCATCCGCCATCATCTCCGCACCCATCCGCCGCCGGTAATACCGCGAAAAACTCCGCACATCCCCCGCATTCGTCTCGTTAGGCTCGCTGCTCAGCTGATACAGCTCCGACTCCATGATCGTCCGCATCAGCGCCTTAAGATCATACTTCTCCGCACGCAGATGCTCCGCCAGCGCCTCCAGCAGCTCAGGATGCGTCGCCGGATTCGACAGCCGGAAATCATCCACCGGATCCACAATCCCCTTCCCGAAAAAGTGACTCCACACCCGGTTCGCTATCGCCTTCGCAAAAAACGGATTCCCCGGATCCAGCATCCATGCCACTAACGCCTCCCTCGGATCCTGCCCCTCACCCACCACCGCCGCCGGCCCGTCCGGCGGCTGCGGCATCATCCGCTCCCCCGTCACCGGATGATTCAGCACCCCACCCCCCCCCCCCCCCCAAAAGGTCTCGTGCCCACCCGAAATCGGTGCCGAGATCCCGCCACCCTTCTGCCGCAGCGGCGCAAAAAAAGCCGCCATCCGGTAGAAGTCCTCCTGACTCCACTTCTCGTTAGGATGATGATGGCACTTCGCACAGTCCAGCCTCACCCCCAGAAACAACTGGCTGAACATTGTCGTCAGCTCCGCCGGCTCCCGCCGGTCCCGATACACCACCGCCGGCCCGAAACGATGCGTGTTCCCCTGCGCCAGCACCACTTCCCTCACAAATTCATCCCACCGCTGATTCCGCCGGAAGCTCTCCCGCAGCCATTGATCAAGGATAAACACGCCCTTCACCCCCACCCGGTCAGGATTCGGCCGGAACAGATCCGCAAACTTCGCCGCCCAATGGTCCGCGTACGCCGGATGCTCCAGCAACCGCGCCACCGCCTTCCGCCGTTTCTCAGGATCCCCATCCGCCAGAAACTGCCGCGCTTCCTCCGCCGTCGGCAGGATCCCCAGCACATCCAGCGACGCCCGTCTCAGAAACTCCGCATCACTGCACTCCCCCGACGGCAGCAAACCCAGCGCCCGGAACCTCCCGTACGCCAGCCGATCAATGAAATTCCTAACCACCAATCCCTCGTACCGCTCCGCCCCCAGCTCCCGCTCCGCAGGCACCACCACCTGCGCCCCGCCCACCTTCCCCATGTACCGCGCCACCACCACCGCCTGCCCGCTCACCTGCTCCACCACCACCCGCCCATCCTCACTCACCGTCGCCACCTGCTTGTCATTCGAATAAAAACCACTCAGCGCCGTCACGTCACGCACGGTCCCATCCCCGTAATGCGCCCGCACCAGCAACCGCTGCACCGAACCCTTCCGGTACCGACGCTCCGCCGGAATCACCTCCAGTCGCTCCAGCGTCGGCTCCCGTTCGCCCGCATACACCATCCCCGTCCCAATCCAGTCCCGCAGCACTTTCCATCCATCCGATTCCTTCGCCAGCCGCTCCCCGCCCTCATGCGGCACCATCCCCGACGCCTTGAGCAACAGCAGGCTCTCCCCCGGATCCGACGGAAATACCCGCCGCCCCCGCGCCCCGCGCACAATCTGATGATAGTCCGATTTCGGATCAAACGAAAACACACTCAGCCGAAACCCATTCTGCCCGTCCGCACGCGCATGACACGCCGCCGCACTGCACCCGGCCTTCCCTAACACCGGCAGCACATCCCCCGCAAACGTCGGCACCCGCTCCGCCGCAGGCCCCACCACCACCGGCACCGCCAATCGCTGCCCCTCCAGATCCACTTCCATCACTCCCTCCCCAACCTGCCCCGCACGCACCGCCCCCACACCCTCCAGCCCAGCCACCCCAGCCATCTTCACCGCCACCACCTCCGTCACATCCCGCTCAAACCCATCCGCTCCCTTCTCCGTAATCAGAAACGACACCCGCTCCCCAACCCGCAGCCGCAACTCCGCAGGCTCCGCCACCAAACCAGCCACAGCATCCCCCAACCCCGCACCACCAAGGCACAGGCCCACCGCATACACCGGAAGTCTGCTGAATCGAATCATCATGAACGGGAAAAATCTCGGCCCTCGCCGCCACTTCCTACGCACCGCCAACCCCGCTCTCTTCACCCAGTTTTCCGCCAATCCGCAGCTCACTCGCCCGACAACTCCGCCGCCCCCAGCATCCAGCCCTTCTCCACAAACTCCACAATCTCCACCTGCCGGCTGTTCGTGCTCTGCTCAGGATACCGCAACCGCACCACCGCATGACAAACCAGTGCCTTCCGACTCCGCTCGCCAGGCACAATCAGCGCCTGCTGCAGCGCCGCATCCACCGGCCCGTTCTTCACCACATACCCAGTCAGCACATGATCCGCCGCCGCATCACTCAACTGATAACACTGATACGCATCACTGTCCGTGAAATCCTGACCAAAGTAATCCGTCGTCGGCCCCAGCTTCACCACCACCCGCATCAGCACCGGCACCTTCGGCCGCTCCGTCATGAACGCATCCCACGTCCGCTCACCCCAACCCGAAAAACTCTCCCAGTCGATCAGATACCTCCCCTCCTTCAGCTCGCCAGCCATCAGCACCGTCTCGAAATTCTTCAGCACCAGCTTCCCCGCCGCAATTTTCCCTAGCAACTGAAGATCTCCCTCCGCCGGAGCCTCGTCCGACAACTCCAGCGGCTTCCACGGATTCTCCGGCCCGTACCAAGCCCGAAACGCCGCACCCACCCGCTCCGGCTCCCGAACCAACGTCAACGCACTCTCCCCATCCGGTGCCTTCAGGAACGCACGCGCCGCACCCACAAACATCTCCGTCAACTCCGTCGGACTCCGCTCCCCAGCCCCATCCGCTGGCACCACCGCTCGCGCCACCACCGGCGCAGCCGTCAAGGTCTTCACCGCCGCCCACCCAGCCGCCACCGCCAACCCAGCCAGCCCCGCCCACATCAGAAACACAAACCCAGGCGGCACCCCGCCACGCCGCCGCCGCCGACCCTTCCCTCCTCCCACCTCCTCAAACCCATCCCGCCTCTTCCTCACCTTCCTCTTCCGCCGCTTCCCCTTCCCCAGCCCCTTAACCCCGCCACCCGCCACCCCAGCCGCACGATACACCCGCCCCTCCACCACCTCCACGGAACCTCCTTCCACCTCATCGTCTCCATCATCTCCATCCTCCTCCTCCCCGTCCTCCTCCCCATCATCCTCCACCGCCTCCGGCAATTCCTCCACCCCGCCACTCCCTCGCCCAGCCCGCCCCCCAGGCACAAAATCCAACACCCCACCCACCGGCTTCGCCCCTCGCTCCCACTCGTCCCGCACCCGCCCCAAATCCTGAAACCCTCCCATGTCCTGCCTCACCGCAGGCAACCGCGTCGGCACCACCCCTCCCTCCTCCTTCGCAATCTTCGCCGCCGCCACCGGCTGGCTCTCAAACGGAGCCGTCACCTTCGTCCGACACCGCGGACATATCACCTGCTTCCCTGCCATCCCGCGCGAGATCTTCACCGCCTCGCGGCAGCCCCGACAGGTAAATGCAATCCATGCGTCCGGTTCCATGCGATTCAAGTTCCCCATCCCTTGCACCTCTCCACCCCTCTCCGCAACGTCCTTTGTCCCCCTCATTCACCCCACCACCCACCACCCATCACCCGCCCTCAGACCGGAAAACGGTGCCTCAAAACGAATCCAAACCGCCAACACAAGAATCCCCAATCCACCGCTCCCCCAACAAGCCATTCACACTTCTCACTTCCCTCACCCCCGCCCAACCATCCTTTCACACTTCTCACTTCTGACTTCTCACTTCCCCGCCAGCCAGCCGCAGGCTCTGGACTGCTGGGAGCATCACAGCTCTCTCTGCGTGCGGAGCACGCCTGCCAGCCCCCCTTCCCACACGCTCCTCTCCGCACCAGCCAGCCGCAGGCCTTGGAATGCGGAAGCCCGCTGCCGCTTTCCGGAGCCAGCCAGCTGGCCCGGCACCGTTCACGCTCTCCACCCCTCCGTACCAGCCCGCGACCGCGAGGCTCCGCACTCGCCCCTCTCCCCCTCCCCCAAAAAGCCTTTCCCCCTTCGCACCTTCGCGTGAGACCCACTCTCCCCACGAGCCCTCCCTAACAATCCGCTTTTACCATTTACTATTTTCCATTTACTATTCCCCCTCTCCCAATCCCAACGGGATTGCGTCCCCTAGCCCAAGGTTGGCCTGAGGCACGAAGGCCTACCTTGGGTACCGCCCCTCAATAACCACCAACCCCAACGGGGTTGCGTCCCCAAACCCGCCCAACCGACCCAGCGTGAGGACGGCGACGATGGTCACCCAACTCAACGTCCTAACTTACAATGAAGTGATCACTCCCCTGCACCATTCGCCCACTACGCCCCATTAGTCCTATCTTTCACTCTTCGCCCCTCCGCACCAGCCCGCCCCTTCCTCCTCTGTCCCACTTTCCACTTCCCACCTCCTCCCCGGTGCTACCGCCGGGCTTGTTCAATCAGAGGGAATTCGCTGAATCGTTCCTCGCAGACATGCCCACTTGAATGCTCGCCGTCGGTTCACCGTTGCGAGCGTAACATCTCCGCCATCTGCTTGATTTCACCTGAGAGCATCATCTTGGCAGTGCCTTGGTGGTCCTTGGTGGACATGACGCTCAATTGTTCGATCTCAACGCCCTCCACCTTCGCCCGCATCCGGACTACGACGTGACTCACTTCGCCTTCTTTGACGTGCCCGATGACCTCAAACGTGGAAGCTTTCAGGACCTCCGATAGCTGTGGCTGAACACCCTCGAGCCACGTCAGAAACAGAGACATGAATCCTTCAGGGCTCAATTGTTTCTGCTTCGTTTTGTCCGAGGCCTCCGCAAACTGACCAAATTCTGCGCGACCCTCTTCTTCCTTCAAAGCTTCGTCTATAAATGGTCGCAACATGCCTCGAAATTTCTCGAGCTCGTCAGGATGCATTAAGCCAGCGATCCGGCCGAGGCCTCCGACTTTGACTTCGTCTACGTAGGTTCGAATGGTCTCTTCCGGTGTTTTTGCGTGCGCTGTACAAACAGTGAGGGCAATTAGGAGTAGTAGGTAACGCATAAATCTTCGTGCCGAACGCCTCGCATCACGCGATGGCGCGGGGTGGACGTTGCCGACAAGGCAGACGCCATACGAGCCGTAGCCTGCAACCTTGAATGTTCGCCCTCGGTTGGTCGGTGGTTTGATCATGGCTTGCGGACGTGTGTTCTGGCGATACGCTCGGCGGCGAAACGAGCCTCTGTCCCCGAGGTGTATTCTCGCTGGTCGTCGTTAGATGAAGTAAGCTCTCTGCCTGTCGCAATCTCTGAAACAGCCCACCACCAATGCGAGCCATCCATCCACTCAGCACGAAGCATGAGGCCAGCCCATCTCGCCACGCACCCTTGAACGTTCGCCTTTGATGGTTTAGTGTGCAGCGATCCTGCCATAAATCCGTGAATAGCATTCATATCGTTTAGTGGCCGTCATACTGAGAATATGTGCCGTGAGATGCGCGCGAAACTCGACCAACTCTCCTGAGGTGAAGGTGCCTCCAATGTATTTAGTGTCAAAGTCAGCTGGCCGCTTCGCAATAATCGCATCAAATGCAGATCGAAGCGCTGCATCCTGAAACGCCAAGTTCAGAAACACCTCCTCGCTGGCCATAGCCGTGACGAACAATGCAACCTGCGCCCGAATAGACTGCCAGTCCTGAATGCGCTTCCATGTCTCATCAAGCTTCCCACCGTCTAGCTCCTCAAGCGTCTCTCCAAGCTCACGAAACATGGCAGTCCTCGTGGCATCCGGCACTGAACGCCACCTCTCAGATTCAAATCCAAGCCATTGCGCACGGTCAGGAAGATGCTTGCGAAATGTTTCCTGCGTCTCGGGCAGCCAGTAAATGGCGTCCAAAAGGCTCTCCCCCTGATGCTTCTGGGCTTCAATGAGATGCTCAACTTGCGGATGAGCCAGGCCGCATGCACTGCTGGCGGCGAACAGAAGGGCAGCGAGATATGGAGCGAGCGACTGCATGGATGGGCTGACATATAAGCCATCCACGACCGGGAGGGAAGCCGAATTCAAAGAAGGACGTTATCCGCCGGGTTGGTTGGGAGCCGTTTTGCAATTTCGTTCCGTCCGGCTGATCGACTTTGCGCGGAAATCAGGTTACGCTAATCCTGAAGCTGCGGCACACAATCAGATGACGCGCGCCTGCAAAACTCATGCGTCAGAGGCTATCTGAGATCTAGGGAAACCCGCAGGCCGCCAGTCGTTCCGAACCCCGGAGGAACCGGCAGCGGTCATGACCGACCGCGCCGCCCCCCTTCCGGATGGTGCCGCCAATGCCACGTACGGGGCTGCGACCGCAGGAAGCGCTGGAGTTGCGGGCCCCGGGTCGTAATCTCGAGCGTAGGGAACCCCTGGTGCGGAACGGAAAGGGAGACACGGACGGATGACCGTTCTTCCGGAGCGGCCCCTCCCATCCATCCACAGCACAGCAGTACGCTCCCAAACCAGTTTCGCTCCTCCAACCCTTCTCATCCCCCACCACTCATCACCTTCCCTCAGGCTTGAAAATGGTGGCTCGAGACGGATTCGAACCGCCGACACGAGGATCTTCAATCCACTGCTCTACCAACTGAGCTATCGAGCCATTTTCACCCACCCCAAACTCTCGTTTGCTGCGGGAGCCCGGGAATTAGCGAGATCCCCAGCCTGAGCAAGCGGTTTTTTCCGCGCCCCTCATTATTTTCCAGAACCCCTCTCCCCTCCATCTCCCCCAAAAATCATCAGTGGCACAGGCCTCCGGCGGCGCGTATCTAGTCACAAGGCACTTCCCCTGCCTCCTCTCACTCATGAAATGGTCGCTGCGCCTCGGGCGCTTCCTCGGCATCGACGTCTTCCTCCACGTCACCTTCCTCATCCTCGTCGCCATCGTCTGGTACACCACCAGACAGGACGGCCTCGGCAAGGTCCTCTTCATGCTCTGCATGTTCACCTGCGTCGTCCTCCACGAATACGGCCACGCCCTCATGGCCCGCCGCTTCGGCGTCGCCACCCGCGACATCACTCTCCTCCCCATCGGCGGCGTCGCCAGACTCGAACGCATGCCCGCCGAACCATGGCAGGAACTCCTCGTCGCCGTCGCCGGACCAGCCGTCAATGTCGTCATCGCCGCCGTCCTCTGGTCGCTCTCCGCCATCCTCAAGGTCGACCCTCTCCACAAAATCGACCGGCTCCTCGCAGGCGAAGGCCACTTCCTCGTCTCCCTCATCTGGTGGAACCTCACCATGGTCGTCTTCAACATGCTCCCTGCCTTCCCCATGGACGGCGGCCGCGTCCTCCGCGCCCTCCTCGCCATGAAGCTCCCCTACGACCGCGCCACCCGCGCCGCTGCCATCGTCGGGAAATGCATGGCCGTCCTCTTCGCCTACTACGCCCTCTTCCACGTCGGCAACCCCATCCTCGTCCTCATCGCCTTCTTCGTCTGGACCGGCGCCACCGACGAAACCATCGCCGCCGAACAACGCACGCTCCTCGCCGGCGCCCGCGCCAGCGACGCCATGCTCAGCGAATTCCGCTTCATCTCCCCAGACGACGAAATCCGCTCGGTCGCCCACATCATCCTCAATAGCTGGCAGACCGACTTCCCGGTCGTCGAAAATGACGCCGTCATCGGTCTCCTCACCCGCCAGGATGTCTCCCGCGGCCTCACCGCAGGCCCCGACCTCCCCGTCCGCCAGTTCATGTCCTCAGAAGTCATCTCCTGTCTCCGCGACGAACCCCTCGAAGCAGTCCTCGACCGCATCCGCGAAGCCGATCTCCCCCTCATCCCAGTCCTCGACGACAACCGTCTCATCGGCCTCGTCACCCCAGGCAATACCATGGAATTCATCGCCTTCCGTCGCGCCATCGCCGCTCGCCTGACCTGACCCAGCCTCCGCCATGAACCAGGTCAAAGACACCGAGCGCGCTTCCGTCCGCATCGGCTACGACGGCAAGGTCCACAAGGTCTTCCGCGGCCACCTCGCCCGAGAACGCTTCAATAACGAGGTCCGCATCCTCCAACTCCTCGAGGCCCGCGGATGCTCGTTCGTACCCCGTCTCCTCGAATCCTTCCCCGACGACCTCAAAATCATCACCTCCAACTGCGGCGCTCGCGTCGACCACCTCAACGAGGACCGCATGAAAGCCCTCTTCGCCGAACTCGAAGCCTTCGGCGTCCGCCACGACGACCCTTTCCTCCGCAACGTCACCTACCGCCACTCAGACGGCCGCTTCTGCCTCATCGACTTCGAATTCGCCACCGCCCTGGACGACCCGCCCGCCCCCGTCACCGATCCCACCCCATGAACTCGCCCGCCCCTCCCCCGCAGGGCGTCGCATGGTCAGGTCTCACCGACCGCGGCCGCATCCGCCCTAACAACGAAGACTCCTTCCTCGCCCTCACCTTCGACGCTGAAGGTGTCCGCTTCCTCGGCAAAAACGGCTCGGGCTCCACCACCGACGCTGACTTCGTCTTCGCCGTCAGCGACGGCATGGGCGGTGCCAACAGCGGCGAATTCGCCAGCCGCATCGCCATCGATAAAATCACACGTCTCCTCCCCCGCAGCTTCCAGCACCGCGCCCTCGGCCTCCCCTCCGGCTTCTCCGATATCCTCGAAGCCCTCGTCTCCGCCATCCATCACGAAATGTCCAGTCTCGGCCGCATCTACGA
>JAIXVE010000306.1 GCA_027483175.1 Verrucomicrobiaceae bacterium
AGGGTCTCCGTCTCCGATAGATTCCGCACACTCACCCGCAGCCGACTGACAAGCCCGCGCCGCACCGTCTGATCCGGCACCAGCGCATACTCAATCCCCGGCAGCACAATCGACCGCGACGGGCTCTCCGCATCCGCACTGTCCACCGTCACAATGCTGTACTTCCGATCACCGGAAACATACCCGTGATCCGCAAACGCCGGCGACGGCAGCAGGGTCGGCGACATCAAGGTCCCCCCGACCGCCGGCCCGAGGAACAACTTGTATCCTCTGATGTCCGGCGACGCATTCGTCCAGGACAACCCTAGCGGCCCGCTCTCCGGCTTCTCCACCGTGATCGAACTCACCGCCCACAGCGTCGCATTCAGATAGGCACTGTTCGAAAGCGCTGACTCGTTGCCCGCCGCATCCACCGCAGCGACCGCATAATACCGCAGCGCAGGCACCGGACTCGGATCCAGATAACGCGTTGCCGTCAGGCTCGTCGTCAGCGGCGTCAATCCCACCGACGAACCAATCGGCGCAGCCGCGCGATACACACGATAACGCACCCCCGCCTCGGCAGGAATGCCCGCCACCCATTGCGATAGAATCCCATTGCTTGCCAGCGTCAGCCCCATGTCGTGCGGCGCACCAGGCGGCACTTCGTCCGCCGTCGCATGCACCGGCGGCGCCGACGCCGTCCCCGCCACCGTCACCCCGTTCGCCGTCCGCAGCGCCGCAATCGCATAATGATACTCCCCATCCTCACCCGGCGCGTCACTGAAGGTCAGGACCGCCGGGTCATTGATCACCGTCAGCGGCACCAGCGCACCCGCCCCGCCATTCACCGCTGACCGGTAAATCTGATAGCCGGACGCCCCATTCCGTCGGCTCCACCCGAGATCCACCACCCCACCCGCTCTCGCCACCGCCGAGAACCCGGATGGCGCATCCAGCGCCGGCAGCGTCCCCTGATACACCTCAAACGATGAGGTCACCTTGATCTCGCGCCCCTCATTCCCTAGGTCGTCAGACGCACGGAACGAAAATCTCAGATCCTCCGGCTCCGGCGCACCCGCACCCGCAGGCAGCGTGATCGATCCAACCCATGTCCTCGCGTCAACTCCCGCCACCAGATCCACCACCGTCCCCGTCAGATTCGCCGGCAGTCTCGTCAGGCTCCACTGTACCTCAGGCACCCCAGCCGACACTTCGTCCAGATGAACCGTCACCTCCAGACTCGCCGGACTCGCCGCGTCATTCAAGATCGGTGCCGTCGCACTCAGCGTCAATCCATCCACCGCCGGCCCCTTCGTATCAATCACCAACCCCGCCGTCGACGACGTCCCCGCTCCCCGGTTGCTGTTCGCATCCCGCATCGAGAACGACACCTGATAACTGCCCGCCGCCGTGTCACCAGTGATCGCAAAGCTCCCGCCATACTGCAGCGGATCCGCACCCTCACTCAATGTCACCGGCAGTGGAAATCCTCCGCTCGCAGGAACCAGACTGAAGAACGGCACCCCATTCAGCGGCTCACTCACCCGCACATCAACATCCACAATCCCCGTGCCGAACCGCCCGCCTATCAGATGCGCCGCATTCCTCGGCGTGAACACCACCGCCCCAAGCGACGGCGGCAGGCGGTCACTCACCGCCGACACCGATTCAGATAGGACACTCACATTCCCCGCCACACTCGTCGCCGTCAGCCGGTAATGCCACGTGCCGTCCGTCGCCGGCGTGTCGTCATACTGCTGCGCCGCCAGCAGCGCCGAAGTCAACCGCACCACTCCCGGTCCAGCCGGATCACTGAACGGGGCCGCCGCACGGTAAAGGTGATACCCCGCAATCCCCGGCCCGCCCGAGGCACTCCATGTCACCCGGATCCTCCCATCTTCACGCGAAACCGCAGCCACCGATCCCGGAGGACTCGGTACCGTGAGATCCAGCGTCGCCGTCACCGTGTTGGAAACCGCACCCGCTCCCGCCGCATTGCTCGCCCGCGCCGTGATCTGGTTCGCTCCATTCACCAGCGTCACAGGAACCTGCCACGCCCCGTTCGCCGCAACCGTCACACCCGCACCCGCATCCACCCCGTTGACCCGCACCACCACCTGCGTGGACGGCACCGCCGTCCCACGAACCGTCAGCAGGCTCTGATTCGTCTCAAATCCACTCACCGGCACCGTAATCACCGGAGCCGACGGCGGTGCCAGCACCAGCGACACCGTCCGCGTCAGCACCGTCTCATTACTGAAGGTATCAAACGCCCGAATCGTGAACACATAGTTCCCATTCGCTGCCGACTCCGCATTCCATACCGCCGAATAACCATCACTCCCGTTGCTGTCCGTTCCCAGCAGCACATCAACCCCAGCCTGCGGCCGCACATAAAACTCAACACGGCCGATCCCAGCCGGATCAGCCACCGACGCACTGATGCGCCCCGACCCCGTCAGCACACTGCCATCAGCGATCCCCGCTCCATTGTACTGCGTATTACTCACCACAGGACCAGTGAAATCAACGTTGGCACTCGCAACGGTCCGCTCCGCTCCATTGTTCGTCTCTCCAGTGCCACCCGCATTGAACTCAAACACGCCGTTGTACGTGTCCGCCGTCACCGTCACGCGGATCTGACCCAGCCCCGTCGCCCCGTTAGGCACCGTGAACTGCGCAGATCGCGCTCTCCCTGACGCCGCCGCCAGCTCCCCATTCCCCGGAGCCGCCACATCATAGTGCACCACCTGATCCGAGATCGTGCTGCCCGTCGTCGTGTTCACGGCCGTCACCCGGTCATACCAACTCGTCCGCGCCGGCGCATTCCCCTCGTTCCGGTCAATCCACGACACCGTCACCACCGTCCCCGGCGATACCGTCCCGGGACTCAGCGCCAGCCCCGTCACCAGAAGATCAGGATAAGGCGCAATCACCGACGTCACACTCAACTGCGCCCCGTTGTTCCCTTCCGCACCCCCACTAGCCAAATACTCCGCCACCTGCCCGTGGAAATCCGTCACCACCTCCACCTGCATCACCCCAGCCCCGCGCAGTCCATCCGGAAGATTCACCCCCGTCTCACGAACCCGGCTCTCACCCGCCCCAATCACGCCGTTCCCAGGCGTCGCCGGATCATAATACCGATCCTCCACCAGCAGGTTCTCGCCAGTCGTCAGATTCCGCACCGTCACCCGATCATAAAACGGCGTCCCCAGCGGCAGATTGCCATTGTTCCGGTCAGTCCATCGGATCGTCAGCCGATTGCCCGACTGCAACCCGGCATTCGGCGTCACCTCAATCAACGGTACCGAAAGATCACGGGTCGCATCCACCGAAACCGTCGCCGTGTTGTTGCTCTCGGCACTCGCATTGCTCGTCCCGTCATGCTCAAACACCTCACCCCTGGAATCGGCTAGCACCGAGAACGTGTAGCGCCCCGCCACCCCAGGAGTGAACGAATCACTGTGCCCCAGCACCCCCCCCGCATTCAGCGGCCCAGTCACGTCACTCTCCACTTCAGACACCACCCCAGCCACACCCGCCCTCGTCACCGTCAGCCGCTGCTTCCACGCCGCCGCCGCCCGATTGCCTCGATTCGCAGAATTCCACGTCAATCCAATCAACCCCGCCGCATTCGGTCCCGAAGCCGCCATGCCCTCAATCCTCAAATCCGGATAAGGAGCCAGCGTCACCCGGAACGTCGTCTCCGACACCGCAATGTTATCCGCCTCCAGCACAAACTCGTTCACCGCATTGCCCGAGTCCGTCTCCGTAATCACATAATAATCTCCACTCACCCCATCCGGCAGCTGGAACGTCCGGCTCACCGTGTACGCACCTCCCGGATCCAGCGACCCATTCCGCGCCATCGTCCCAACCGGAATGTCATCCCCGTCTCCCAGCACGTTGTTCTTCGAAAGCGCCACCCGGTCAAACCAGGACGGCACCGGCGTCGCCAGCGCCCCGCCATTCCTCACCGTAAACGCCAGCGGAATCGTCTGACCACTCAGAATCCCACCACCACTCGGCGGCACAATCTCCGACACAATCAGGTTAGGGAAATCCAGCGAACCAGTCGGCACCACCTGAACGTCCAGCACATACTGATCCAGTGACGTACTCGATGGATTCCCGTTCCGGACCGCCGCATAGTACGTCCCCGCCGTCGTGATCCTCACCTCCGCCACCCCGTCAAACGGCCGCCCGCCACCCGATTCCGGCACATACGCGTTCGCCGCCGTGTAAATACTCACCACCGGCGTCACCGGACTCAGCCCCGGACGCCGCGCCGTCAGATAAATCGTCCGCCCAGCCGCAATCGGCCCCAGATTGAAATAATCCAGTTCGCCCGCCGACTGCACTGTGCCCGCCACACTCCCAAACCGCGAATCCCCACTCGCCGCCAGACTCAATGCACTCGCCGTACCCACCGTCCCGTTCGGCTCAGTCTCCAACTGCAACGGAGGCCTAACTGTACTCACCCGGAACCGGTACTCCCCTTCATGCCCGTACCAGATCGAAATCTGAACCGTGTACGTCCCAGTCACAGGCACCACCGTCGGCACCATCTGCCCAAGCCCGTTCGTTTCCGTATAGAACCCCTGCAGCAGCGTCCCATCCGGCCTGTACACATCAAACCGCCGCCCCGAACTCCCCGGATTGCCGACGTTGCCCGCCACAAGCGTCAGCAGGTCTCCAGCCACCGCATCAAACTTCCAGTGATCCACATCCCAACCAGTCACCGGAAGGTTAGGCAGAAACCCACGCGCCCCAGCCGATCGATGCCCCGCCGGATCCTCTTCCAACACTATTCCCGTCGCCGTCGCCCGCGTGTTGTTGTCCCGGTTCTCTATCACATACCCAGCCACCGTCGCGATCGTAAAACGCTGCACGTACTCGCTCGCCATCGGATTGCCCGCTCGGTCCACAAGACTCGTCGCCGCCTTGAACCGATAAAAACCAGGCTGCAGCGGCGCCGACGTCACCCGGTACGACGCACTCAACCCGCCGCTGTATCCATCACTGGAAATCGCATACACCACGTCGTCCGCATTGTCGAACTCACCGTCCACCCCGCCATGCCGCAACTCGAAGTTGGCCACGTTGACCACCGGTGCCGCCACCATCTCTTCAGAAAAATTCAGCGTGAACCGATCAATCAGTGCAGCCACCACTGCCCCTTCACCCGGCAGTGTCGAACCCGCAATCTGCGGCGCAATGATGTCCGCCGCATCAATCTCCAACTGATACACCGACATCAGCCCAAAACTCCCCGCCGCTCCATTCACCCGCGCAAAATACGCATCATCACCACCGGCCGCCACCGTGTGGGTCAATTCACTCGCCCCGCTCGCCACCAGCACTCCCGCAGCATTGTAAAGCTGCAGCGTCGGCACCAGCGGACTCGTCACCGGTTGCGTCACCCGCAGCATCAGCACCGTCCCCGCACCCTGATTCCCAAGCCGGAAATAATCCCCACTGGTATCATTGATCGCCAGATACCCGCCCACCGTCGCCACCTGATGCCCGGGCGCACCCGCCGCCAGCGCAGGAACGTTAGCACTCGCGATCGAATTGTTCGCCTCCGTTTCCCACTGCACCGGAGGCTTCGCCGTCGTCACCCGGAAACGATACTCGCCCTCGTACCCATGGTTCACAAACACCCCGATCGAATAACGGCCGCTCACCGGCAATCTCACCGGATCCGACTGCCCCCGGCCATTCCCATCCGCATAGAACCGCGTCAGAAACACCCCATCCGGCCGGTAAAGATCATAACGCAATCCGCTGCTCCCCGGACTCCCCGGCGTCTCGCTCGCAAACGTGATGATGTCCCCCGCCGCCCCGCTGAAGCTCCAGTAATCCTCATCCCACGTGCCCGCAATCAATGGAAGATTCCCTCGCCCCGTCCCCGACGCCATCCCAGATCCCACCGGATCCTCCGCCAGCGGTAGCACCCCATTCCCGAGAAACACCGCCACCGTCGAATTCCCATACTGGCATGTCGCCAGATCCATCCGCCCGTCCCCATTGTAATCGCCCGCCGCTGACGCAATCGGATTCCCACCCATCGAATACACCGACGGTGCACCAAACGTCCCGTTTCCATTCCCGGAAAGCACAATGAACCGGCTGTTGCTGTAGTTCGATACCGCAAGGTCCAACTGCGCATCTCCATCGAAATCCACCGCACCGACATGATAGTTTCCACTGAATCCAGTACCAACCGTGACCGCAGCCCCAAATGTTCCCGGCCCGGTCCCCGGCAGGTATGACACATTCGCAGCGTTCAGATTCGATGTCACCGCGTCAGGACGGCCATCCCCATTGAAATCCCGCACCACCACCGAATACGGATCGGAATTCGCAGTGCTCGCAAAGACCGCCTGAGCCGAAAAGCCACCCGAACCATTGTTCAGATACACACTCAGGCTGTCGCTCCCGTAATTCGACGCCACAATGTCAGGGCGCCCATCCCCGTTCAGATCACTCGCATCAATGCCCACCGGCGCATCACCAGCCGCAAACGGGGTCTGCGTCGCAAACGTCCCGTTCCCATTGCCAGGGAGCACACTGATGTTGTCCGTCGACTCGTTCGCCACTGCCGCATCCAGTCGGGCATCTCCGTTGAAATCCGCCAGCACCACCCGCCGTGGCGTCGTACCAACCGCAAATGCCGTGGACGCTCCAAATGTACCATCCCCGTTCCCTAGCCGTACCATCACGTTGTGACTGCTGCTGTTCGCCACCACCACATCCAGCCGCCCGTCCCCATTCAGATCGCCCAGCGCCACCCCGAACGGATTCGATCCCGCAGCATAACTGACCGCTGGCGCAAAGGTCCCATTCCCATTCCCCAGCAGCACACTGATACTCCCTCCACCATAATTCGCAGTGACCACATCAAGTCTTCCGTCCGCATTCAGATGCCCGGAAGCAAGATTGTATGGATTGGCACCAACTCCCACCTGCGCCGTCTGTGAAAATGACCCGTCACTCGCACTCCCTGGCGCAAGGCTCAGTACCGTCGCCACCGCCGGACTGCCATTGCTCAGGTTCTCAAACACAAACCCGGGAATGTTCGCCACGCTGAAATTCCGGACAAACGGCGCAGCCAGCGGATTCCCCGCCCGGTCGACCAGCACAGGAGCCACCGTGTAACGGAACAATCCCGGCTGCAGCGGCCCGTTCGTCACCCGGTACGACACCCCCAGTCCACCACTGTACCCCTCGCTGCTCAGCGAGTAAACCACGTCGTCCGCATTGCCGAACTCATTGTCCGCACCCGCATGCCGCAGCTCGAAATTCGCCATCGTATTCACCGGAGCCGCCACCAGATCCTCAGAGAACGTTAGCGCA
This sequence comes from Verrucomicrobiaceae bacterium, assembly GCA_027483175.1. Taxonomy (GTDB): domain Bacteria; phylum Verrucomicrobiota; class Verrucomicrobiia; order Verrucomicrobiales; family V1-33; genus V1-33. The sequence continues at coordinate 7,345 of JAIXVE010000306.1, forward strand.
AACCGATCCTGAATTCCCGTAGTCACCGTCCCCTCAGCAGGCAGCGTGCACGCCGTAATCTGCGGCGCAACACTGTCCTCCGCCACAATCGCCAACCCATACACCGACATCAGCCCGATACTTCCCGCCGCCCCGCTCACTCTCGCGTAATACACGCCATCCGCGCCGACCGGAATCGCATACCCTGCTCCCGTCGCACCCGTCGCCACCGCTGTCCCACCAGCATTCAGAATCTGCACCGTCGGCACCAGCGGACTCGAATCAGGCTTCGTCAGCGTCAGCGTGATCGTCGTGCCCGCTCCCTGTGTACCCAACCGGTAGAAATCCCCGGCTGTATCGTAGTTCGCAATATACCCGCCGACTTTCGCCTCCTGCGTCCCAGCCGCGCCCGCCGTCATCGCAAGCCCATTCGCAGTGCCAATCGAATCATTCGCCTCGGTCTCCCACTGCCACGGCGGCGGAGCCGTCGTCACCCGGAACCGGTACTCCCCTTCGTACGCATGGTTCACAAAGACCCCAATCGTGTAACGACCACTGAGCGGAAGCGTCACCGGCGACGACTGCCCCCGTCCATTCCCATCCGCATAAAACCTCGTCATGAAGGTCCCATCCGGCCGGTAAAGATCATAACGCAACCCGCTGCTCCCCGGATTGCCCGGCGTCTCGCTCGCAAATGTCACCACATCGCCAGCATTTCCGCTGAAACCCCAGTAATCCTCATCCCAGACCCCAGCCGTCAGCGAAAGATTCCCGCGCGCCGTCCCGAATCGGAACCCACTCCCCACCGGATCCTCAGCCAGCGGCTGCACTCCGTTCCCCGTCAGAATCGCATACGTCGCATTGCCATGATTCGCCGTCGCAATGTCAGCGCGTCCGTCCTGGTTGAAATCCCCAATCTCCGCCGCAATCGGATTGCCACTCAGTGAATAGGCAGCTGGCGCGTCGAAAGTCCCGTCCCCCCGGCCCCGCACCACAATCAGCCGGCTGTTGCTGTAGTTGGCCACCGCCAGATCGACGATCGAATCACCGTCCAGATCGCCCGCCTGCAGATGATAGTTCCCGGAAAACCCGGTCGATACCGCCGCAGGCGCTCCAAATGTCCCATCACCATTACCACGCAAAAGACTAACCGTCGCCGCACTCAGGTTCGAGGTCGCCGCATCCAGTCGCCCGTCCCCGTCAAAGTCCCTCAGCACCACCGCATAAGGATCACACGACGGATGACACGGAAACACCGCCTGCGGCGCAAATCCCCCCGCCCCGTTGCCAGCCAGCACACTGATCGTGTCACTCCCATAATTCGCCACCACCAGATCCAGCCGCCCGTCACCATTCACATCGCCCTTCGCAATCCCAACCGGCGATCCCCCCACCGCCAAAGTCGTCTGCGCCGCAAACGTTCCGTCTCCATTGCCCGCCAGGATACTCGCATTCGCACTGCCCTCGTTCGCCACCGCCGCATCCAGCCGGTTGTCGCCGTTGAAATCCCCCAGCACCACCCGACGCGGAGAACTACCAACCGGATACACCGCGTTGGCACGGAACGTCCCATCCCCATTCCCTAGCCGGACACTCAGATTGTTGTTCCCTCCATTCGCCGTCACCAGATCCAACTGACCATCGCCATTCAGATCGCCCACCGCCACCCCGAACGGATTCGCTCCCGTCGGATAGTTCACCGCAGCCGCAAAGGTCGCATTGCCGTTCCCAAGCAGCACACTCACATGCCCGCTGCCGTAATTCGTGATCACAAGGTCCGGAAAGGCGTCCGCATTGAACAGCCCGCTCACAATCTGATAGGCCTGCGACCCGATCGCACCACTCGAACGCACCGAGAATGAACCATCCGCCGCACTCCCCGGCGACAGACTCAACCCAGTCGCCCCCCCCGGACTGCCGTTGCTCAGCCCTTCGAAAACATACCCCGCAATGTTAGCCACGCTGAACGCACGGACAAACGGCGCCTCGAGCCTGTTCTCTGCCCGATCCTTCAATTCCGTCGCCACCGTGAACCGGTAACTCCCCGGCTGCAGCGGCCCGCTCGTGATCCGGAAACCCGCAGTCAGCCCACCGCTGTAGCCATCTCCGATCAGCGTGTGCAGGAAGTCATCGCCATTACCAAAAACCCCGTCCACCCCCGCATAACGCAATTCGTAATTCGCCATGCTGTTCACCGGACCAGTCACCAGATCCTCCGAAAAACTCAGCGAAAACTTGTCAGTCAGCGCGGTACTCGTCGTCCCCTCGCCCGGCAGCGTGCACCCGGTCACCAGCGGTGCAATGATGTCGGCCGCATCCATCTCCAGCAGATACACCGACATCAGCCCGCTGCTCGCAGGCGTCCCCGATACCCTCGCAAAATACACTCCGTCCCCACCCGCACCAATCGTATGGCTCAGACTCGTCGTTCCAGTCGCCACCGCCGTCCCCGCCGCATTGAACAACTGCAGCGTCGGCACCAGCGGACTCGTCGATGGCTTCGTCAGCGTCAGTGCAATCGTCGTCCCCACCCCCTGCGTCCCAAGCCGGAAATAATCACCTGCCGTGTCGTTGTTCGCAATGTACCCGCCCACGCTCGCAATCTGATGCCCCGCTGCACCAGCACTGATCACCAGCGGATCCGCACCCCCGACACTGTCGTTTCCCTCGTCCTCCCACTGCCACGGCGGACTCGCCGCACTCACCCGGATCCGGTACTCGCCCTCATAACCGTAATTCACAAAGACCCCGATCGTATACCGCCCGCTCATCGGAAGAATCACAGGCGACGACTGCCCCCGGCCGTTGCCGTCCGCATAAAAACGTGTCAGAAACGCACCGTCCGGCCGGTACAGATCATACCTCAACCCACTGCTCGCAGGATTCCCCGGCGTCTCGCTCGCAAACGTCAGCACGTGCCCCGCCGTACCCGAAAAACTCCAGTAGTCCTCGTCCCACGTCCCGTCAGCAAACAGCATCCGTCCGCGACCAGCTCCCGATGTTAGCCCCGAACCGACCGGATCCTCGACCAATGGCTGCACGCTGCTGCCTAGCAGGACCGTCACCGTCGCATTGGTGTGATTCACCGTCGCAATGTCTACGCGCCCATCCTTGTTGTAATCCCCCAGGGCCGCCGCAATCGGATTGCCCCCGATCGAATACACCAGCGGGGTCCGGATTGTTCCATCCCCGTTGACACCCAGCACAATCACCCGGCTGTTGCTGTAATTCGCCACCACCAGATCCGGCCGACCGTCCGCATTCAAATCGCCCGCCGTCAGATGATAGTTTCCGGAAAACCCGGTCGAAACCGCCACCCCGGCCGCAAACGTCCCGTCGCCATTCCCTCGGAACCATCCCACATTCGCCGTACTCAGGTGGGAAGTCGCCGCATCCAGCACCCCATCACCATTGAAATCACGCAGCACCAGTGCATAAGGATTGCTCCCGGACACTCCGGAAAACGCCGTGGCCGCACCAAACCCGCCCGCCCCGTTCCCTAGCATCACACTGAGATTGTGCGCATTGTAGTTCGCTGTCACGAGATCAATCCTGCCGTCAGCATTCACGTCTCCCGCCGCAATGCCCAGCGGCCCTCCCGCAACCGCCACATTCACCCGCGCCCCTAGCGTCCCGTCACCATTCCCGGGAAAAACACTCACCGTGTCGCTCCCGTAATTCGCTACCGCCGCGTCCATTCGCCCGTCCGCATTGAAATCCGCCATCACCACCCGGTGCGGATTCGATCCCACCGCGTAATTCACCGCCGCCCCAAGCGTCCCGTCCCCATTCCCAAGCCGGACACCCACCGACGCAGCCCCGTAATTCGAATAAAACACATCCAGGTTCCCGTCGCCATTCAGATCCCCAAGCACCACACTGTGCGGATTCGCCGCCGTCGGATACGTCAACGGAGCCGCAAACGATCCATCACCCCGCCCCAGCACCACAGAGATCGTCGACGACCCGTAGTTCACCACCACCAGATCATCAAACGCGTCGCCATCAAGCCGGCCACTCACCAGATGATACGAATTGTTGCCACCCGACGCATAGCTGCTGCCCACAGCAAAGGTTCCATCCGGATCGGCACTCGGGGACGGACTCATCGTCGTCGCCAGCGCCTGATTGCCGTTGCTGCGGTTCTCTCCAGGAAATCCTGCCAGCCCAAGCACGGAAAAACTCCTCACAAACGGTGCCGCCATCCCGTTCCCCACCCGGTCCAGCAGCGCCGTCGCGACCCGGAATCGATAGGATCCACTCTGCAGCGGACCATTCGTGACCCGGTACCCGGCACTTAGCCCACTCGTATACCCATCACTTGCGATCGCATAAACTCCATCATCCGCATTGTCGAAGACCCCGTCAGGTCCAGCCGACCTCAACTCGAAATTCGCCGGATCGTTCACCGGCGCAGCCCGCATTTCCTCGGAAAACACCACCGTGAACCGGTCCACCAGATCCGTGGTACTCCCACCCTCCGCAGGAAACGACGTCCCCGTCACCCTCGGAGGCACCCCGTCGGAAATCGCAAGCCCCAGCACATACTGCGCCCGCAATCCCCTCACCGTCCCGCTCTGAATGCGCGCGAAAATCACGCCGTCCGCCGCTAGGGTATGACTCAGCAATCCTCCCGCCGCAGTGGCAATCGGCGTCGCATTGTTGTCCGCAAACAGACTCAATGTCAGGTCCCCCGGGACCAGCACGCCGCCCGCAGGCAACGAAACATTCAGGTCAATCGCATTCCCCGCGTTGAGCGTCCCCAGCCGGAAATAATCCCCCTCGCTGTCACTCGTCGGCAATGCACCCGCCACCCGAATCGTCGCAGCAAGCGGCAGCACGTTCGCTGCCCCCCGCGCGTCATTCGCCTCCGTCTCCAGCAGCACCCCGCGCGCCTGATCCACCCGCACCTGATACCTCGCGATCGCGTTGTTCGAAAACACCCTCAGCAGCAGCGATCCAGGGGCCGTCACCACATAATTCTGAATCTGCACCGTCCCGTTGTAATCCCCACCAACCGTCACCAGATTCGCTCCCGCACCACTCTGGAGATAAAGCTGCGGATAAACTCCAAGCGCATCTGCCTCCAGTCGCACCGTGACCCGATCCCCAGCCTCGGCATCAAATCTCCAGTAATCCACATCCGCCGTACTGCTGAACGTCCCCGCACCTAACGCGGTCAGAAATCCAGACCCGGATGGCGTTTCCGTCATCGGCAGCGCCGTCGCCAGCTCCAGCGCATTGTTGTCAGTATTCTCCAACCGCCCCACCAGCGGATCAGCCACACTGAAAACCCTCACAAAATCCGTCACCGGCAAACCCGCTGCATCAAGCAGCCCGATCGTCCTGAACCGATACGCTCCCGGCTGCAGCGGATTGTCCGTCACCATCATCGAAACCACCTTTCCTCCCGCATACGCCGGCACCAGCGGCACCACCACATCATCGCCATTACCAAACACTCCATCCGCCCCCGTCCGCCTCAAGTCATAGCTCGCCGCCGCATTCGCAGACGCCGCCGTCAGCCCCCGGCTCGCCGTCACGCTGAACCGGTCAATCGGTTCACTCGTCGTCGCCCCCTCCGCCGGGAGCGTTACCGTCTCAATCGCCGTTGCCGCGAGACTCGCCGACGTCTGCACCGCCACGTTGTCTACTCCCCACGACTCGTCATTCACATCCTGCAGATTCTCCCCCTGAAACGCAATCGTCACCGTTGCCGCCGTCGCCGTGAACGGCACCTCAATCCTCCTGTAAATCGCATCCACAAACGATCCACTGAACCCTAGGTGCGTGCGGCCAACATCCGGCGCCCCCGCAAATGTCTGCGGCTGACTCGGAGGATTTCCATTAAAATTGCTGAAGGTCTCCCGAAACCGCGCCGTCCCGTCGACTAACACCTTGAAATAGTCAGGCCCCGCATTCCCGTCCCACGAGTCAATCACATACAGATCAAGACTCACCGTGTAACTCGTCCCCGCTGTCAGCCCGCTCAACGTTAGCGTCTGCGCCTGATTTGTAAACCGCCCGGAAAACTTCGTGAACGCCGCCACATGCGCATTGTTGACCGTCGCAAGGGACCATTCCGGCCCGACAACCCCCTCGAAATCCTGTGAATAGGGAACCGTGGCTGCCAGCCCACGCCCGGCCAGTAACACCGACAGCATCTGGATGATTGGAAACTTCGCTTTCATAGTGTGCCTGCTGAAATTCATTTCGGACATGTCCCGCAGCCGGGAACAGATGGAAGATTAGCCCGGCGCAGCCGGTCAGACCGCGCAAACCCGTGGACCGACGACGTCCCCTGACCCGGCTCGGCCGCCGCCAGCGCCGCCATCCGGCTGACCGCCTCCTGATACCTCGACACCGGAGCCCGCAGGTAAAACACCCGCCCAAGCCACGACTCAGGCGCACCCTGATTCAATTCCCCAAACCGATCCCCCTGCACGTCCACCAGCACCACCGGCCCAGTCGACTTCTTCAACGCACCCTCCACCCACTCCCGCCAAGCACCCGCCCCTTCAGACATGGCCTCGCCCTCAGGAAAATAATACTGCCGCTCAAAATCATCCATCCCACCCACCCCAATCACCACTCCCTGCCCTCCTACCCGCTCCGCTGCATCCGCCAACCCGACCGCTCCAATCACCGGCCTCGGATCAAGCTGATGAAACACCGCCGCGCCCGCAGCTTCCCACCCCTGCACTCCCCCAGGCACCACGAAAACCTTAGCACTCGTCTGCTTCCGCAATTGCACGCACGTCTGCTGCAGTGGCCCGGTCACAAGCGCCGGCCCAGTCAGATACAGATCCCGGCCCCGAAACGCTGGACTCACCTTCAGCTGCGAAACCGGTATGTTCAGGCTGCCCACCACATGAGACTCGGCGTATTCCTCACCCGCACGCACATCAATCACCATCCCACGCCCAGCCTTCACCGCAGCGTATGCCACTCCAGCCTCCGCTCTCAATCCCGCTTCCTCCACCCCGAAATCCAACAGCGGTGTCCGCGCAATCTCCGTAAGCCTCGCCGCCATCGCAGGATCACCCGGCATCACCTCCCCAATGATCCTCACCGTCGCCACAGCCTCCTTCCCCCCTGCGTCCACACGACTCACCGCCAGCGTCACATCCACCTTACCCGGATTCACCGCGAAATACCGTCCGGCAATCACAGGCTCAGCCCCTTTGACACCAGTCAATCCCATCCGCAGGCACGCACAGGAACTCGCCACCTCCCCAATCTGGCCACCGCCATCGCCAGTCACCGCAAACGACAGCGGACTGATCGACCCCAACGCCACCTTCCCAAGCTCGTAAACCGCTTCCCGGTCAGCACCAAAATCAATCGCCTGAACCCGTTCCATCCAGACCTTCTCCCCCGCAACCCTACTGGCCGAGCCCGATCGGTACCACAAAACCCCGGCCCACACGCCCCCGAGAGCCGTGACCATCGCCAACGCCAATTGCAATCTTCGTTTAGTCATGTGGGTGGGGGGGGCCCGGTACGGGTCCAGACCCGCGGTGAAGGGTTTTTAACCAGACAACACCGGTACGTCAATTCTATTAATCAATCGTACGGGAATCTCTCGAAAATGAGTCGAATTCTTCAGAGCTACTGATCCGCAGAACGCCCCCGCACTCTCCATCCATACCATATCGCCCACCCCAAAAGCCCGACCGCCCGCCCCCACGCCAGCGGAACACTCCACTTCGTCGGTTCACCCGATCCGAAACACCCGCAGTCAATCTCCAACCCCCTGACTTGCGCCACACTCAGCGCCACCGCGAACAAAGCGAATAGGCCCGTCATCACCCACCGCGCCGCTCGGTGCCAACGCGGCACCCACAGCAGCACCGCCGTCATCCACTCCAGCACCGGGACGCCGAGGGCCACCAGACTCACAAACACTGGGTGCGGCAACATTCGAAATGCCGCCACACTATCGGCAAAAGCCAGCGGATCACGCAACTTACCCCATCCCGCCCACACGAAAACCCCGCTGAAAACCAGCCGACTCACCACCACCATCCAATCCACTCCCCCTCTCGCCTTCATGACGGCTTCTCCACCGGTTCACCACTCTCAAGCCACCGCCGCCACCCTTCACGAAACACCCGCACACTCGTAAACCCCACCCGCCTCAACGACTCCGCCACCATCCGGCTGTCCTCACATGTCTCACTCTGACAGTAAACCACCACCGCCCGCGACTTATCCTTTCCCAGAAGTCCACTCCGCTCCAAAAACGACGCAAACCCCTCCCGAGGCAAATTGATCGCCCCCGCCACATGCCCCATCCGGTAAAACAGCGGCGCTCTCGCATCAATCACCAGCACCGACTTCTCCCGCACCATTCCCGCAAACTCACCCAACTCAATCGCCCCAGCCGCCACCTCCCTCGTCTCGCCCTCCTTAATCCCCACCCGCGCCAGCTCACGCGACATCCGCTGCGCCTTCGGCTCATACTCCCATGGCACCGAATCACTCCGGACCCCATTAACGACGGCACCAAGCACAAGAGAACCCGCCACCATCACCGCCATTCGCAGTCCCTCTTCTCTCAATCCCTCACGCATCTCTCGAATTCTTGGCGGAAACATCATGGCAACGGCAACGGCCCGACAACGCGATAAAACCCCCGCCCCCCCGCCAGCGCCGACAACTCAGTCCACAATCCCAGCCCCGCTCCATCCGCCACCACCGTGCCCTCAGTACTCCACTGCCGCAGGTCTCCCGACCGCTGCACCCGGTACCGCATCCCCGGCCCTCCCAGAAAACGCAGCTTCGTCGCCGCCCCAGCCCCCATCTCTAGAACCAATCCCGACGGCTGAATCACCGGCGAAATCACCCACGCCGCAATCGCCGGCCCGTCCACCCCGCCAAACTCCGCCGTCGCAATCGGATCCAGCGTCACGTTCACCCCCGCCCGCATCGGCAGCGTCCAGCCACTCGTCCCAGCCTCCGGATACATCGGCACCAACCGCCGGAACTCACCATACACAGTCCCAGCCAACGGCACGTCCGTCGCCACATTCACCCCAGCCGCCCGATACCCCGGAAACCACCGCAATGCCACCGGCAGCGGAGCCGTCCGCCCCCCAAACTGAGCCAGATCAATGCCCAGAGATCGACTGAACAATCCCGGCTCCGTCCCGCCAGACGCAAGATCAAACCCCTTCGTCCCCCCAGACGCCAACGGATACTCCCCATCAAAAACCGTCAGCACAATGTCGTCGTCCGCCACCCATCCGCGGGCAGGTGGATCAAACCCGTCACCCTCAATATCCGCCACCAGCACACACAGCGTACCCGGATCCAATCGGTCCATCGGCGTCGTCCCACCCGCCCCGTAAAGATAACCGCACGACACATTCACCACCATGCTCGCGGCACGCACCCCCACCGCCCCCAGCAGCACCATTGCCGCCATCACCGCACCCCAGACCCTCGACCGGCAACTCATGGACAGGATGTTCGAATATTCAGCAGCCACAGGCGCATCGTCGCATGCCTCACCCTTCCGGGCAACTCTTCTCCACCCCGGAAATCCAAAACAAAAAACCCGGCGGCCCCATTCATTGGAACCGCCGGGTTCAACGTGAATTCTACCAGCTCAGCCGAACACCGAAGTCACCGGCTGCCCCTTGTCCGCCACCGTGAACGGCCGCTTGGACGGGCTGTAAATCGTTTCATCAAGCGGCAAGCCCAACCCATACGCGATCGTCGCATTGAAGTCCGGAGGAGACATCTTGCCCTCCACCACTTCCGTCGCATGCTCGTTCGTCTTCCCGTGAGCCTGGCCACCGGCAATCCCGCCGCCCGCCATCAATCCCGAAAACGCCTTCGGGAAGTGATCCCGTCCGTCGTTCTCGTTGACATAAGGGGTCCGCCCGAACTCAGTCGTCAGCACCACCAGCGTCTCACTCAGCAGCCCGCGCCGGTCCAGATCATTCAGCAGAGCCGAAAGCCCTTGGTCAAGCCGCCCCGCAAGCCCCTGAACCGCCTGGAAGTTGTTGTTGTGCGTGTCCCAACCGCCGAGCGTCACCTCCACATGCCGGACGTCATTCTCAATCAGACGCCGCGCCAGCAGACACCCCTGCCCGAACCCATCCGTCCCATACTCGTCACGCACCTTCTGGTCTTCCAGATTCAGATTGAAGGCCTTCAAGTCCTCAGACCGCATCAGCCGCACCGCGTCATCATACATGTCGCTGTACGCCCGCACCCGCTTCACATCATACTTGCTGTGGAACGCCATGTCGAACTTCTCCGCCAGCATGCGCCGATCGTCGAACTCACGCGTCCCCGTCAGCGCCCGGCTGTTCGGTACGCCATCATTCGGCGACCCAATGTACAGCGGCGCATACTTGCTCTCCATAAAGCCCGCACCGCCACCATTCGCGCCACCCCCAATGCACACACTCCCCGGAAGTGTCCGGTTCGTCTTCCCTTCCATCCGCAGCAGCCACGCCCCGATCCCCGGGTGCTGAATCGTCCCACGCATCGTGTAGCTGCTGTGCATGAAGTAATTCCCCTGCTCATGCGCTCCCTGCGTCGTCGTCAACCCGCGGAACAGACAGACCTTGTCCATCTGCTTCGCCAGCATCGGAAAATACTCGGAAATCATCACCCCGTCCGCCTTCGTGCTGATCGCCTTCACCGGCCCAGCCACCTTCTCCCCAGCCTCAGGCTTCGGATCAAACGTGTCCACATGCGTCATCCCACCAGACATGTAGAGATAAATAATGTTCCGCGCCGTCGGCTTCCGCCCGCTCGTCTGGCTCGGCGACACCTGAATGCCTTCAGGCTTTCCCGCCGCACGTCCGGCTAGCGGAAGCATCGTCGGAATCACACTGACACCAAGCAGTGACTTGCTGGCGTAACCCATGAACCGCCGGCGGCTCAGTTCATCGGATTTGCGGAGGAATGAATCGTCCATGGCTGTGTTGGGGATTGAGGTTTGTTGGTGAGTTGTTTTGTTACTGAATGAATACGAATTCCCGGCTGTTCAGAAGCGCCCAAATCACGTTCTTCCACCCATCCTTGCCCTTCTCCGCCACCGCTTCCGCCACAATCGCCTTCTCCGTCTCATTCGGCTTGCGGCCATACAATGTCATGAAAATCGCATTCATCCGGCCCTCGTCATTGCTCGCCCCGCTGAACCGCTGCATCAACTGGCTCTTCTCTCCCATCACCACATTGAAGACCGGGCCATTCATCAGATTCAAGGCCTGACTCACCGTCGCCTCGCCACTCGCATTCTCAATGACCTCCCGGTTCGACTGACCAAACTCCCGCAGAAAATGCCCGCCCGGTGCAGGCGACGGCAACTCCGACGCACGGAAAAACTCGTCGCCGAACCCAGCCCACTGCCCCGGATCATTCGGCGTCACCGCCATCATGTCCTTCGCTCCCTCCCCGCTCATTCCCGGCTTCTTCACCGCCGTGGTGAAAATGCTCCGCGACTTCTCCCCGGCAATCTTGATCAACTCAGCACGCGCCGCAGTCTCAAAACCATCCCGCTGCGCATTCAGCGCATTCAGTTCCTTCTGCGCCTCCCCAGTCACCTTGGCATCACCAGCCTCACGCGCCTTGTTCAGCTTCTCCCGCGCCACCATGGCCTTCAATTCCGCTTCCGCGTCCATGTCCGCATACTTCTTGGCCACCGCAATGATGTCATCCTTCGTCGCCGCCTTCAGCTGGTCCGCCTCGCTCCTCATCACCTCCAGCTTCGCCTTGTACCCGTTCCCTCGCTTCCGCCCGTCCGGATCAGGAATCACAATCGTGCACACACTGTCCCAGATCTGCTCCGCCGTCATCCGCCGCAGCACCGGCCCAGGGAAGTAATACGGCTGGTCCTCAGGCACATCCCCTCGCGTCGTCTCCCGCTGATACGTCTTCGTGTTGTAAATCGCCCGCAGAAACTTCTTCGTGTCATACCTCATGTTCACCAACTGACTCGTCAGATACTTCATCAGCACCGGATTCGACGCCTCCGTCCCATCCTTGAAATCATCCACCGGCTCGATCAGCCCCATGCCCATCACCCGCTTCCACAACCGGTTCGCCATCACCAGCGTGAACCGCGGATTCTCCGTCGAAGCCATCCAATCCGCGTAATGCTTGCGCGCTTCCCGCCGACTCGACACCTTCTCCCCGAAAATCGTCCGCGCTTCCACCATCTCACCCGGCTTGGCGTCGTCGTACTTGTAATCCCCTGGCAGATTCAGCTTCGTCCCCTCGTTCTCCCCGACTCCGTTCTTCAATGGCTCCAGCATGCCATCAATGATCCGCCGCAGCGCCTGCCGCTGACGCTCGCCAGACCGCTTCGTCTTGCTCGCCAGCGCCTTCTCATCCAACCCGCGCACAAAATCCATCGGATTCAACTCCGTCGACACATTGTACGTGTACGCCGCCATCTGATAGTAATCCTTCTGCGTCCAGCGGTCGAACGGATGGTTGTGACACTGCGCACAAACCAGTCGCGTCCCCAGAAAAATCTGCGCCGTGTTCGACATGTTATCCAGCGGCATCCCAGCATCCCGCAGGTAATAACCAACCGCCCCGTTGTCCCACACAAATCCCTCCGCCGTAACCAGCGTCTTCACAAACTGATCATACGGCACATTCTTCCTCAGCGAATCCTTCACCCATTCCGCATACGCCGTCCCCGCTTCGTCACGCATCCCCGTCTGCACCCGCAGAATGTCCGCCCACCAGTTGTACCAGTGCGATACATACCCCTCGGACCCCAGCAGCGTGTCAATCAGCTTCGTCCGCTTCCCGGCTTCTCCAGACTCCAGAAATGCCCGCGCCTCTTCCATCGATGGAATCCGCCCAATGATGTCCAGATACGCCCGCCGCACAAACACCTCATCACTCACAGGCGCATTCGGCTCAATCTTCTTCGCCTTGTAGTTCGCCTCCACCAACTCATCAATCTTCTCGCTGACCTGATCAGCGCGAACCGGCGCGAGCACACTGGCAATCATCGCAGCCGCAGGAAAAATGTAACGCAGGGTCATCATGTAAACAGGGGGTTCGGGGGGCGATTCTCTCACGTCTGAGTTAATCCGCCATGAGTTGGGTCGCAACTTGTATGAACTCAGGGATTCCCCTAATCAGTACCCCGGGGCATCCTCAGCACGCCCTCCACTTATCCCACCATTCCAGCCCCGCATCCCTCCGGACTGCGTCACCATGACGCGAAACCATGACACTTTTGTCCACACCAACGCGCCACCTCGGCCCGGAGTCACTTCCCAATGCCGCCCCCGCACCCCGCCCCCTTCCTCGCAACCACCTCCTCATCAATTACTTACAACCACCACACACCCCCTGGCACGATTGGCGCATGAAAGTACCCCAGCCAGCCCATCACGCTGGTCCACCACCCAACCCCAACCCACCCCTGCCATGAACACTTACCACCCGCTCCGTGAACTCGGCATCCCCAGCCGTCTCCTCACCATCGCCGACGCCCTCCTGCGCGACAACCACGGCGAAAACCGCAACTGGACGCCCTCCGTCAACATCTTCGAAGACGAATCCGGCTACCACGTCAGCGCAGAACTGCCAGACGTCACCCCAGCTGACGTCAAGGTCACCGTCCGCGACGGGGTCCTCACCCTCAAAGGCGAACGAAAGCTCGAAAAGAAATCCGATACCACCCGCTTCCACCTCGTGGAACGCAGCTACGGCCAGTTCTCCCGCAGCTTCACTCTTCCCAAAGACTCCGATGGCGATCGCGTCGCCGCGGAATTCAAAAACGGCGTCCTCACCGTCTCGGTACCCAAACGCATCGAAATCCAGCCGCGCGAAATCGAAGTGAAGGTCAACTGACCGCTCGAAACCACCCTCTCCGGCCCCGGACGGCTCCCGTCCGGGGCCGGTTGCTTTTCATCCTCAGTCCCTCCCCGCCATCTGCGGCAGCCACGCGGTCCAATCCACCGCCGCACGCCCGCTGATCGCCGCAAACTTCCCCGTGTCCATCACCGAATACGCCGGCCGCGGAGCCGCCATCCCGTGCAGATCCGCAATCGCCACCGGGGTCAACTTCCGCGTCTGCAAGCCCACGCCAGCCTCCGTCGCCGCATCCAGAATCCTCTGCCCCCACTCCAGCCACGAACACCCAGGCGGATGACAGAAATGCAGTAGCCCGCTCGCTTCGTTCGGCCCCGCAACCAGCGGCAGCAGGCATTCCGCCGCATCCGGAGCCCACGTCGGACACGCCAGCTTGTCCGCCACCACCCGCACCTCCGGCCGCGCCGCCGCCTGCGCCAGCACCCACTCCGGAAACGCAGGCCGCGCCGGCCCGCACAGCCACGAAAGCCGTACCACCAGATGCCTCCCCGATGCCTCAAGCACCCGTTCCTCCCCAACACGCTTCGACTCCCCATACGCCCCCAGCGGATTCGTCGGGTCCGTCTCCGTGTATGGACTGTCCTTCCGCCCGTCAAAAACGTAATCCGTGCTGAAATGCAGCAGCTTAGCCCCGCGCGCCGCCGCACAAACCGCCAGCCGCCCCGCCGCCTCTCCGTTCACCGTCATCGCCAGCTCACTCCCCCCAGCCGTTTCCGCATCATCCACCCGCGTGTACGCCGCCGCATTCACCAGCAGATCAAACTCCAATCCCTCCAGCGCCGCTTCAATCCGGTCCGGCTGCGTCAGATTCAACTCCGCACGGGAAAGCGGCACCAGTTCCACTTCAGGCCTCGCCGCCCACACCTGACGCAGCGCCCCGCCAAGAAGCCCGCTTCCGCCAAGCAGGACGGCACGTATTTTCAGTCGATCATTCGGGGCGGCGGTCACCCCGCTTCCGTGCGGGCAGTTCACGCCAACGGCAAAGGCTTTTTCCCTGCCGCCTTGCATCCCGCCTCACCCTCCATACCTTCAACCACTAAACCAACCCCACTCCCCATGAGCCAACCAAAACCTCAAATCACCGCCTACCTCAAAACATGGTGCGGCTGGAGCGAAGGCGTCCGCGCCATCATGCGCAAATACGACCTCCCGTTCGAAGAAAAGGACATCATCAAAAACCCAGCCTTCCGCTGGGAAATGGAACAGAGAAGCGGCCAGCCACTCAGCCCCTGCGTCCTCGTCAACGACACCATGCTCGCAGACATCAGCGGCGAAGAAGTCGAGGCCTTCCTCCTCTCCCAGGGCCTCGTCACCCCCGTCGATCGCCCAGCCGACGCCCCGACCAACTCCGCCTGCAGCGACGAACAGCACGCAGCCATGGCCCGCGGCGACCTCCCCGCAGCCGCCGTGCGCTTCGTCCAGTGACCCCATCACCCCACGGGCACCCGGCCTTCACCCGCCGGGTCGCCCGTGGCCCCTTCCCCCGATGTTCCGCCGCCTCCTCCTCTGCATCCTCCTCCAGCTCGGAGCCGCAGCCGACACTCCATTCTCCATTCCACCAGCCACCGCCGACAAAATCGGGCAGCGGCTCTGGAAAAATGAATGCGGCGGCACCGTCGCCGGACTCACCAGCTGGAACGCAGGCGAGAACTTCGCGTCCCTCGGCATCGGTCACTTCATCTGGTACCCCAAAGGCCCGCGTGGTCCCTACGAGGAAAGCTTCCCTAACCTCGTCCGCCACCTCGCTGCCCGCGGTGCCGCCGTCCCTCAGTGGCTCTCCAAAGCCCCTCGCTGCCCGTGGCCAGACCGCGCCGCCTTCCTCGCCGCAAAAAACTCTCCGCAGCTCAAGGAACTCCGCAGCCTCCTCGCCGCCACCGTCCCCCTCCAGGCCGAATTCGCAGCACAACGCAGCGCCGCATCCCTGCCAAAAATCCTCGCCGCCGCACCCGCCAGTGAACGCGACGCCATCCGCGCAAGGTTCCTCGCCCTGACTCAGACAGGCAGCGGCCTCTACTGCCTCATGGATTACGTCAATTTCAAAGGCGAGGGCACCAATCCCGCAGAACGCTACAAGGGCCACGGTTGGGGGCTCCTCCAGGTCCTTCAGGCCATCCCCGGCCAGCCTTCCCCACAACAGGCACCCCCCGCCTTCGCCGCCGCAGCCAAACGCACCCTCGGCCGCCGCATCGATCTCGCCCCGAAAAAGGAAACTCAATGGCGCGAGGGCTGGTTCAACCGCTGCGACTCCTACGCCCGCGGCCTCTAACCAACAACCATGTCCGTCCCCCAGACCACCATCGCCGTCGTCTACGACTACGATCAGACGCTCTCACCCACCTACATGCAGGACGAGGTCCTGTTCCCTGCCTACGGCATCGATCCCGGCTCGTTCTGGAAAAAATGCCAGACCCTCGTCAGGCAGGACGGCTGGGAAAGCGAACTCGCCTACCTCAAGACGCTCCTCGATTACCTCCAGATGGATCCCCCCACCAACAGGGAACTCGAAAAACTCGGCGCCAATCTCGGCTTCTATCAAGGCCTCCCGGAAATGTTCGGGGAACTCGAGGAAACCCTCAGCCCTGCCCACCGCGGCATCGGCATCCGCCTCGAACACTACATCGTCAGCAGCGGCATGAAGGCGCTCATCGATGGCTCCCGTCTCCGCCCGTTCATCAAAGAAGTCTTCGGCTGCGAATTCGCCACCGACAGCGAGGGCCGCATCTCCTTCCCGAAACGCGTCATCTCCCACACTCAGAAAACACAGTACCTCTTCCGCATCAACAAAGGCCTCCTCGACCTCAGCCAGGACGTCAACGACCACATGCCCGCAGACATGCGGCCGATTCCGTTCTCCAACATGATCTACCTCGGCGACGGCCCCACCGACGTCCCCTGCTTCACCATCATGAAACAGTACGGCGGCCACGCCATCGCCGTCTACAACAACGAGGACAAGTCACGCAACAGCTTCCGCAAATGCTACCAGCTCGCGGCTCACGCCAATCGCGTCAAACACATCGCCCCTAGCGACTTCCGCGCCGGCTCCCATCTCCGTCTCATCCTCGAGGAAATGATCGTCGAAACCGCCGACCGCATCCTCCGCAACCGCCGCGACGAAATCGAAGACTCCCGTGTCTCCGCTCCCGGCCACACCTGACCCATTACCATGACCGCCGACGAATTCCTCGCCATCGCCAGCGACTTCCAACTCGGATCGCTGGACACCGAAGCCCAGCACCCGCTGACTCTCAATCTCTCCTCGCTCGCCTGCCATGACCTCCCGGCAGCCGTCGAGACCCTCAAATCCGTCGACCTGCTCGCTCTCGACCGCTTCACCGCCGCCGCCACACAACTCCCGGATCTCGCCCGCGCCATCGCCCTCTGCTTCGCCTCCGGTGGCCGCATCTTCCTCTGCGGCTGCGGTGCCACCGGCCGTCTCTCCCTCTCCATCGAACTGTTCTGCCGCGAAGGGCTCCTCCCACCACCCCTCGCCGATCGCGTCATCGCCTTCATGGCCGGCGGCGACCTCGCTCTCATCCGCGCCGTCGAAAAATTCGAGGATCACCCGGAATACGGCGCCCGCCAACTCGACGACCTCGGCTTCCGCGACGGCGACCTCCTCATCGCTTCAACCGAAGGCGGCGAAACCCCATGGGTCATCGGCGCAACCGAACGCGCCGCCGAGATTTCCAAGGCCGCCCCGTTCTTCCTCTACTGCAACCCGGACGACATCCTCTCCGCCGCCGCAGAACGTTCCCGCCGGGTCATCGAAAATCCCGCCATCCGGAAAATCAATCTCGCCGTCGGCCCCATGGCCCTCAGCGGCAGCACCCGGATGCAGTCAACCACCGTCCTCACCGCCGCCATCGCTTTCGCCTTCGCCAACCGCGACTGCCCCGACGAAGCAGCAGCCGCCCCCGCCCTCTTACGCGAAATCGTCGCCAGCTCCGACTGGTCATTCCTCGCCGCATTCACCGCCCACGAAACCGCCATCTGCCAGCGCAAGGAATTCACCCTCTACGAACCAGGGCCTTTCGCGATCACCGTGCTCACAGATACCACCGAGCGCAGCCCCACCTTCAGCCTCGCGCCATTCGAAAATCAAAAGGACCTCCGGGCTCCCGCCTCGTGGTGCCACCTCTTCACCCCGGCAGCACCCGATAGTCCCTCCGCATGGAGGCGCCTCCTCCACCGCGCTCCCCGCCCCGTCGCATGGCCCGAGGTCGCCGCGACCACAGGCCTCCCAATCATCCTCGGCTACAACTTCTCCGCTCAACTCCCGGAACTCAGACGCCGCCGCACCCAAGGCGCTTTGCACCACGTCTTCCGCATCGCCGGCGGCCCAGGCAAGATCACCCTGAACTTCGACCACCTGCATCACACGGTCTCCTTCAAGGCAATCCAAGGCCCCGTCGGCAGGGTCCTCGCAAACCTCCTCCTCAAACTCCTCCTCAACGCCCACAGCACTCTCCTCATGGGCAGATTGGGACGCTACGAGGACAATGTCATGACATGGGTCCGACCGGCCAATAATAAACTCATCGACCGCGCCATCCGCTACATCCGCCACCTCGCCGTCTCCCGCGGCTACCCATCGCCTTCCTACGAAACCGCCTGCCGCGCCCTCTTCGCCGTCATGCCCGGTCTCAAACCAGGTCAATCCGCCGTGCTCTCGGCTCTCAACCGCCTCGCTAAGATGGCCACCACCCCATCCCAGGACCATCCGGCCGCGCCCCCCGCCGAAACTCCGTCACAAGCATGACACCAACCGGCGCAGCGCGCGCCCACCAGGATGCCTGATCGGCGTCCCCCTTCCCCGCGGCCCTCAGCCGAACGGGTTCCTGCCTGCGCGCTCCCTCTTCCGCAGGATCGACGAGACTAGCGCCCCGCCACGGCACGCCAAACGGCAAATTCCCCAGCCATTTCCGTCTGGGATCGTCTCTTCCACCCGGGGGATTTCCTCCCATCCGTCGGGATCACTCGCATCCTGCCACCTCCAAATCCACACCCGCCCGATTGTGCCACCCGAAAAACAAGCGGCCCGTTTTCCTTTCGGAAAACGGGCCGTTATAACCTGGCAACGTCCTACTCTCGCATGACCTGTCGTCAAACTACCATCGGCGCTGCGGCGTTTCACTTC
>JAIXVE010000167.1 GCA_027483175.1 Verrucomicrobiaceae bacterium
CAGGCGGTCTTCGATCTGATCAGCGCCAGACTGCTGGACTTTTCCATCGATTCCTACACCAGGAACGACATCGCCGCAGCCCCGGAGCTCGTGCTTCGCGAAGGCGACCTTGCTCTGCGGGACCGCGGATACCTCAGCGCTGCGGAGATTCAGAGGCACGTTGATGCAGGGGCGGATTTCATCTACCGACACAAATCCGGCAGCATCTACCTTGATGCCTCGACCGGAGAACCGCTCGACCTTGCGGACCTTCTTGAACGCCACGGCAGTCTCGATCTCGATGTGCTGCTCAACAATCCCGAACGCACCCGGGTCCGGCTCATCGCGCAACCCGTGGACGAGGAGACCGCGAACAACCGGCGCCGGCGAGCCCGCAAGGAAGTGAAAGGGCACAACCCCTCGAAGGAAGTGCTGCACCTGATGGGATGGACGATATTCCTGACAAGTACTCCGCGCGAGAAGGCCGGATTCGCCGATATTCTCGGCATCTACGGCCTGCGCTGGAGGATCGAGATCATCTTCAAATCATGGAAGAGCCACCTCAACTTTGCCACAATCCACCGCGTGTCCGAAATACAGCTTCTCGTCATGCTGAAGGCAAGGCTGCTGGTGATCTCGGCCCTGACAAACATGTACAGTTTTCTGGAGCGCGTCGTCCATGATGCTCGCGGACGCTGGATCAGTCAGATGAAACTCATGCGGTACATCGCGGGTCACATGGACAGATGCGTCCGGATCCTGTCGTTACCGACCGCCTCCGATGAGGAGCGTCGGAATCTTGTTGAGGCTCTGGTCCGGCATTGCTGCTACGACCTGCGCCGAAAGCGTCATAACTTCTCCGAGATCATGAGTTCGCTGGCTTAAGTTGACGCGTATGCCCGTACGGGGTTGCCCCCCTCACAACCAGCCCGCCACAAACACTGATTCCCTGCAGGAACCACAACTCGCCCCGCTCACAATGCGCGGCCCACCCTCCGCACCCGCCTCCCACCTTCGCCTCACCCCACTCAACTCATCCGTGTCCATCCGTGTCATCCGTGGTTCAAAAACCCTTAACCCCCTCCCGCTAGCGACATCATTCGTGCCCATTCGTGGTTCAAAAACCCGCCTCCCTCCTCCATTCGTCACTACCCCAACCTCTCCGAACCCGCCCTCTCCCCACCAACCTCTTCGCCCCTTCGCCCCTTCGCGTGAGCCCCCACCTCAAAACCACCGCAGGCACTCCCTCACGGCCCAACGGGCCAAAATATGATAGCCTGGGGCAACGCCCCAGGAAAACCCCAAACAATTCCCCAAGCCCTGAAAGGGCGCCACACTCCACCCCACCCCGCCAAGCCCACCCAAGGCTTCTGGCCCGTCCATATCATTCCCTGCCCGCGATTCCCCACCTTCGCTGATTCGTGGTGCATCGTCATGGCTTCATTCCCGTGAGCTCTGCCCACCGTCTCTCCAGAAATGTGCTGTACAAGATGGGAGTCAATCCATAGCAACCCAGGGAGTACGCTTCGTTAGTCTCGACCAGCAATGTACGGCCGTCACCAGTGACCCCAAAGTCGATCCCATACGCCTCAGGTGACGGTGAGTATGCCGCCGCCGCCGAATCAATGACCTCTGGGCTAGGGAAAACCCGGAAGTCGCCCTTGTAGTGTCGCAGGCCAAGTACCTCCGAATCCAAAACGAAGGCTCGGTACTCTGAAACAAAATCAACGACCTCCGAGCAGACCACAGGATACTCCGGCGGGACATGTGCAGTCGCGATAGTGTCCCTGAACTGCCGGAAAACGATCCCAGCGAACAGCTTCCGATCTGCGGGAACGGGCTTCACGAAGATGGACTGCCCCCCAGACACAAGATTCCTGGCCTCCTTCATCGTGGAAAGCCACGTCCGTCGTCCCGCAAAACTCTCTAGCACTGCAGGGATTGAAGGCAACTCCGGGACAACTATGCCCAGATGAGTCAATGCGGCGACAACAACGGGGATCCCACCCATAACCGGTGTATCCGGCTGAATACCGTCGCAAGGCAGCTCCGGCCACTCAAAGAACCGCACCTCGTAACCCTTCTCGCGGAAACCAAGGAACGCCGTCAGAGTATTGATGTTGGCAAACTCCCCTTCGTGCTTCTGAATGTGCGCAATCACGGATGGCCTTGAGTTGGGCATGCGCCGAAGCCCACCTGCGCCCAACCGGAGGCGCGGCTTCGACAGCGGGTTGATGTGGCAGAAGTCATAACGACAGGAACTGAAGAACAGATGGCTCACCCCATCACACTGGCACCACGAGCCCCTCAGCCTCCGCGAGTTTCTTCTGATTCCCATCGAATGTCAGAAACCGCCGAGCCCTCACAACCAGTGCCGTTGCGACATGCAGGATATCAAAACCGCGATGTCTCCCTGTGAGAGTGTACGTGGCGGAAAGTCTTTTGGCCTCATCGACCACGTCCGCGAGGTTGCAGACCTGGATCAGGAGTCTGCCACTAGCCCGGTCCGCCTCAAACTGCGCCCAGAACAAAGCCGCCTCGCCCGGCGCGATCCCTTTCCGAAACTCAGAGAAGCGGAGGGCATTGGCCAGCTCATACTCACCCATGACAGTGAGGGTCAGAGCGCTTCGTTGGGCCTTCACCCAAGCGACCGCCCGGGGCGTGTGAGCATCGTTCCCGTAAAGGGAAAATAGAAAACTGGTGTCTGCGCAAATCACCATTTTCCGGAGGCCTCGTGGACGATTTCCAGCGATTCCGTCGCCGACATCACTCGCGCCCCTGACCTGTCTCGTTTTACAGCAGGACTTTCGGCCCAGTCCACTGTCTGAGTCTGCTGATCCTGCTCAGGAATGAGCCGAGCGATGGCTTTTCCCCTCTGCGTGATCACAATTTCTTCTCCCGCTCCAATCCAGCTCAATAGGCTGGTGTATCGGTTCCTTAGGTCTCGAACAGTTGCTGTTCTCATGATGCTCCATTATTGGAGCACACCGCGCGTTTGTCAATCCGCCATGCCAGCGCCCACGCACGGCAGCAAGGACCTCAAACAGACACAGCACCCAGCGCATACCCCAACCAGGCCCACCCGCCTCCA
>JAIXVE010000210.1 GCA_027483175.1 Verrucomicrobiaceae bacterium
AAGAAAAAATCCGAAGACTGATCCAGTTCCGGATCATTCCCCCGGTCCACACCCTATCATGTCCAGCGCGCGCACCGCCTCCATCGTCCGCAAGACCGCGGAAACCGATATCTCCCTCTCTGTCACCATCGACGGCTCCGGCCGCGCCGATGTCCAGACAGGCATCGGCTTCTTCGACCACATGCTCACGCTCCTCGCCAAGCATAGTCTCATGGACCTCACGGTGCGCGCGCAGGGCGACCTCCACGTCGACTTCCACCACACCGTCGAAGACACCGGCATCGTCCTCGGCCAGGCCCTCCGCAACGCCCTCGGCGATAAACGCGGCATCGTCCGCTACGGCTGGGCCTACCTCCCCATGGACGAAACCCTCGCCCGCGTCGCCGTCGACCTCAGCGGCCGCTCGTTCCTCGAATGCCGCATCCCCCACGCCGCCCCTCCCATCGGCCTCTTCCCCTTCCAGCTCGTCGAAGAATTCCTCCGCGGCTTCTCCCACTCCATCCTCGCCAACGTCCACGTCGAAATCCTCTACGGCCGCGACTCCCACCACATGGCCGAAGCCATCTTCAAAGGCCTCGCCCGCTCCCTCGACGCCGCCATGAAAATCGACCCCCGCGTCTCCGGCGTCCCCTCCACCAAAGACCTGCTCTAGCCAGCCGATGAAACCAGGCATCATCGACTACGGCGGCGGCAATCTCCAGAGCGTCCGCAACGCCCTCCGCGCCCTCGGCCACGACCCGCTCCTCGTCCAGCAACCCGACGACCTCAGCTCCGTCAACGCCCTCGTCTTCCCTGGCCAGGGCGCCTTCGGCGATTGCATGGCCGCCCTCCGCCGCCAGAACCTCGACACCGCCCTCGCCAACTGGATCCGCGCCGACAAACCGTTCTTCGGCATCTGCATCGGCTACCAGGTCCTCTTCGAATCCAGTGACGAAAACCCGGACACCACAGGCCTCGGCATCTTCAAAGGCAAGGTCGTCCGCTTCCCCTCCCGCCCAGGCCTCAAGGTCCCCCACATGGGCTGGAACCGCACCTCCCTCACCAACCCGCTCCACCCGGCATGGGCCAATCTCGGCCCAGACCCGTTCTTCTACTTCGTCCACTCGTTCTACCCGGCCCCGCTCGACGACTCCATCGTCGCCGCCTCCACCGTCTACGAGGACATCCGCTTCGCCGCCGCCATCCAGCACGGCAACCTCACCGCCGCTCAGTTCCACCCGGAAAAAAGCCAGGACAACGGCCTCACCCTCATCGGCAACTTCCTCAAGCGCTTCGCCTGACCCTCCGCTTCCCGGTTGGCACTCGCCTCCACAGGCGTAATTCAAACAGACCGCGGCAGCCCCCAGCTCCGCTTCCTCAGTACCCTCATGTCCGCCCTCTGGAACTTCCTCCACACCGCCGGGATCATCGTCCTCGTCGTCCTCGTCTTCAATTTCGTCATCCTCATCCACGAATGGGGCCACTTCCTCGCCGCTCGCTGGCGCGGTCTCCACGTCGACAAGTTCCAGATCTGGATGGGACAACCGATCTGGAAACGCACATGGAACGGGGTCCAGTACGGCATCGGCTGGCTCCCCCTCGGCGGCTTCGTCCAACTCCCCCAGATGTCCCCCATGGAAGCCATCGAAGGCAACTCGGACACGCCGCGCGAAAAACTCCCACCCGCCTCCCCGCTCGACAAAATCATCGTCGCCTTCGCCGGCCCGCTCTTCAGCATGCTCCTCGCGCTCTCCTGCGCCTGCCTCTCCAGTCTCGTCGGCCGCCCCGTCGCCCAGCAGGAAACCTCCACCGTCCTCGGCCTCATGGACCCGGAAGGTGCCGCCGCCAAAAGCGGTCAGTTCCAGCTCGGCGACCGCATCCTCGAAATCGACGGCAAACCCGTCAAACGCTTCCTCGGCATGGTCGACAGTGTCCAGTGGTTCGTCATGTCCGGCACCTCCGACCCGGTCTCCGTCAAAATCCTCCGCGACGGCGAATCCTCACCCCGCACGCTCTCCATCCCCGCCCCCAGCGACCAGATGAAGGAATTCAAGGAATGGCAGGCCAAATCATGGTGGCAGCGGCTCGCCGGTCGCCCCCCCGTCCGCAGGCTCGGCATCGGCCCAGCCACCTCCGGCCGCATCGCCGAACTCTACCCGAACAGCCCAGCCGAAAAGGCCGGCATGAAACCCGGCGACCAGATCGTCTCCATCAACGGTGCCAAAACATGGTCCCAGTCCGCCATCGAAGACGCCGCAGAAAACGCCACCGCCCCTCTCTCCGTCGTCGTCCTCCGCAATGGCACCGAGGTCTCCCTCTCCATCACCCCGGAAGTCCCCGCCACCGCCCCGCCAGTCATCGCCGGTAAAAAACGCGCCGGTATCAGCAAAATCGAACCAGCCGACGGCATCGAATACCAGATCGAACACCCGAAACCTCTCGACCTCATCCGCGACTACATCGGCAACTTCTTCGGCACCATCGGCGCCGTCACGAACAGCTCCAGCAGCATCTCCATCGGTCACATGAGCGGCCCCGTCGGCATCATGAACCTCTACTACCGCATCTTCCAGCACCCCGAAGGCTGGCGCCTCATCATCTACTTCAGCGTCATCATCAACGTCGGCCTCGCCCTCTTCAATCTCCTCCCCATCCCAGTCCTCGACGGCGGCCACATCACCATGGCCATCTACGAATGGATCCGCGGCAAAACCCCGCCCCTCAAACTCCTCGAAACCATGCAGCTCGCCTGCGTCCTCCTCCTCCTCACCTTCGTCGGCTTCGTCTCCATCAAAGATGTCCGCGGCCTCAAGGACGATGACTCCGCTGACGCCGTCCGCATCACCTTCGCACCGCCCGCCCCTCCGGCTCCCGCCACTCCCTGACACTTCCTCACACACGGCCCGCCCCCGCCCCATGAGCGCCCCTGACCTCTCCTACACGCCGGACCTCTTCCGCTTCCACCGCCGCCCCACCAGACCTGTCCCCGTCGGGAATGCCACCATCGGCGGCTCCGACCACGTCGTCGTCCAGAGCATGCTCACCAGCGACACGCGCGACACCGCCGCCTGTGTCGCCGAGTCCCTCGACCTCGCCAAGGCCGGCTGCGAAATCGTCCGCATCACCGCCCAGACCCGCGTCTTCGCCGCCAATCTCGAAAACATCCGCCGCGATCTCCGCGCCGCCGGTTGCCACGTGCCTCTCGTCGCCGACATCCACTTCAAACCAGACGCCGCCCTCGAAGCCGCCCAATGGGTCGACAAGGTCCGCATCAACCCCGGCAATTTCGTCGATAAAAAGAAATTCGAGGTCCGCGAATACTCGGGCTCCGAATACGACGAAGAGGTCCATCGCATCGACGAGGCCTTCGCCCCGCTCGTCTCTCTCTGCAAATCCCGCGGGGTCGCCCTCCGCATCGGCACCAACCACGGCAGTCTCTCCGACCGCATCATGAACCGCTGGGGCGACACCCCGCGCGGCATGGTCGAAAGCGCCCTCGAGTTCGCTCGCATCGCCCGCCGCATGGACTTCCATGACTTCGTCTTCTCCATGAAGGCGTCCAACCCAAAGGTCATGATCGAAGCCTACCGGCTCCTCGTCGCAGAACTCCGCAAGCTCGGCCCGGACTGGAACTACCCCATCCACCTCGGCGTCACCGAAGCCGGCGACGGCGAAGACGGCCGCATCAAAAGCGCCATCGGCATCGGCTCGCTCCTCGCCGACGGCATCGGCGACACCATCCGCGTCTCCCTAACCGAAGACGCGGTCTACGAAATCCCCGTCGCCCAGGCCCTCGCCCGCATCATCCGCGAGGAAACCTCACTCCTTCCCATCCCGCCTCTCGACGCCTCCCCCTCATGGGACCCGTTCTCATGGCGTCGACGCGCCTCTCTCCCTATCACCGTCGACGGCTTCCCGCTCGGCGGCTCGGAAACCGTCCGCGTCGTCACTTCTCTAGCCAAACGCAACGCGGTCGCCCACAAACTCAAGGAACTCGGCGAATTCCAACCCGAAATCGCCCTCGAATCCTCTGGCGTCCTCGAAATCGACCCGCTCGACTCCGACGCCATCGCCCGCGTCAACGCCTTCGACGGTCCGCTCTTCGTCACCATCCCTGACGGTTATCCACACCCCGTCATCGCCAGCTTCCGGCTCCTCGCCGCACGCCTCCACGAACGCCACCCCATCCTCCTCAAGGACACGTTCTCCCCTTCCTCCAACCCCGACGCCCCTTTCCTCGACGCCCTTCTCCGCGCCGCCGCCAATCTCGGCAGTCTCCTCTGCGATGGCATCGGCGACGCCATCCTCGTTCAGGGCGAGTCCGCTCCCGGCCAGTCCCTTCGGCTCTCCTACAACATCCTCCAGGCCGCCGGGGTCCGCATCTTCAAGACCGACTACGTCGCCTGCCCTAGCTGCGGCCGCACGCTCTTCAATCTCCAGTCCACTACCCAGAAAATCCGCGCCGCCACCGGTCACCTCAAAGGAGTCCGCATCGCCGTCATGGGCTGCATCGTCAACGGCCCCGGCGAAATGGCCGACGCCGACTTCGGCTACGTCGGCGGCGCCCCAGGCAAGATCAATCTCTACGTCGGCAAGTCCGCCGTAAAATTCAATATCCCCGAATCCGAAGCCGTCGACCGCCTCATCGACCTCATCAAAGAACACCACCGCTGGATCGACGCCCCTGTCTGATCCTCTCGTAACCCGCAAAGTGGCATGGGCATCTTGCCTGTGACCCTCAATGCCTGAGTGCCCCCAAAGAGCACCGCACCACCTCCAAACCCTTCCCTCAAAATCACGAGATTCCATCTGTAAGCCAAGCCGCACCAGTGCCAGTATCCACCCCATGCACCCGCTGCCGCCGCTCGCCCTCTGGTCCGCCCTCACCCTCGCCGCCTCCGCCGCTCCGGACCTCAAAAACCTCGCCGCCTCCAGCCCGCTCCCCTCCGGCAACGGGCTCGCCGCCACCTTCAAAGCCGACGTCGGCATCTCCTCCCACCCCAGCGTCCTCTTCGCCGACGGCTTCGAATCCTCCAATTGCTCGAAATGGGACGAAACCGGCCCCACCTCCCCGGACATCATCTCCTTCCCCAACCCAGGCAACCCAGCCCTCGGTTCCCACTGCCTCCGCGTCACCGCCACGCTCGGCAAAAACACCGGCGGCGGCCCCACCCAGTGGTTCCCCGCCACCAACTCGCTGTTCGTCCGCTTCTTCACCCGCTTCGACTCCCAGTGCGACTACGTCCACCACTTCGTCACGCTCCGCGCGAACAAGGGCCTCAAAGGCGGCGACAAATGGAGCGGCTTCGGCAAGGCCGGTCTCCTCCCCGTCGGCTCGGAACGCTTCTCCACAGCCCTCGAACCATGGGGCAACGACGGCCGCAATCCCCCTCCAGGCCGCTGGAACTTCTATTCCTACTGGCACGAAATGACCCCGTCACCAGACGGCAAATTCTGGGGCAATTCCTTCGCCCCTTCCCCTGCCCCTCCCGTCCCCAAAGACCGCTGGATCTGCGCCGAATTCATGCTCCGCCACAACTCCCCAGGCAAACCCGACGGCGCTCAGGCCTTCTGGATCGACGGCAAACTCCTCGGCCACTGGGAAGGCATCAACTGGCGCACTTCCCCTTCCCTCATGGCCAACGCCCTCACCGTCGAATCCTACTTCACAGACCGCTGGACCACCCACCCCACCAACATCGTCTCCTTCGACAACGTCGTCGTCGCCTCCGCCTACATCGGCCCTCCCGGAAATCCCTGACATTCCCCGGAAACCCCGCCGGGCTTCTCCTATCAACTCCCAAACCCCTCATCCCCATGCTCTCCCGCCGCCTCATCCTCAGCTCGATCGCCCTCTCGCCAGCCCTCTCCCTCGCTGCCGACCCGCCCGCTTCGCCTCCTCCCTCTCCCCCGCCAGCCCTCGCCGGCAAACGCATCGCCTTCCTCGGCGACAGCATCACCCAGGCCGGCGCCTACGTCAGCTTCATCTCCTACTTCCTCCACAAACAATTCCCCGCCGCCGACTTCGATATCTTCCCGCTCGGCCTCGCTAGCGAAACCGTCTCCGGTCTCAGCGAACCCGGCCACGCCGGCGGCGCTTTCCCCCGCCCCTGTCTCACCGAACGTCTCGGCCGCACGCTCGCCACCGTCAAACCAGACACGGTCTTCGCCTGCTACGGCATGAACGACGGCATCTACCTCCCGCCCGACCCCCAGCGCCTCGCCGCCTTCCAATCCGGCATCACCCGTCTCCTCA
The DNA here is from genome assembly GCA_027483175.1 of Verrucomicrobiaceae bacterium. Lineage (GTDB taxonomy): Bacteria > Verrucomicrobiota > Verrucomicrobiia > Verrucomicrobiales > V1-33 > V1-33. The sequence goes on from JAIXVE010000210.1 coordinate 6,236, forward strand.
CCGACTGCCGCAACGCCGGGGTCTCCTCTCTCTTCCTCATCACCCCGCCCATCTACGACGCCCCCGCCCCGCCTGACAAACCTAACTACGACGCCGTCCTCGCCGCCTTCGCCTCGTGGGAGGTCTCTCTCAAGGGCCCCGACCTCCGCGTCATCGATCTCCATTCCGCCATGCGCAAAGCCCGCGACGCCCGCAAGGACGCGTTCTCCCCGGACCACGTCCACCCGGATGACCACGGCCACCTCTTCATGGCCAGAACCATCCTCTCCGCACTCTCCATCCCCACCCCGGACGTCTCGCCTGACCTCCTCCGCTCCAACCCGCTCTTCAAAGCGTGCGACCAACTCCGCCAGCTCCGCTGGGACCGCTGGATGACTCACATCGGCTACACGCGCGAAAAAACCGTCTCCCCACAACCGCTAGGCTCCGCCCCCGCCGACGCCGCCGCCCTCCTCGCCACCATCAATTCCCTCCGCCGCTCCCCATGATGCCTCCCTACCCTGCCAAAGTCACCATCGTCGGCCCCGGCAAGGTCGGCATGTCCCTCGCCAGCTACCTCATGACCAGCGGGGTCGCCCGCGAAATCGTCCTCGTCGGCAGCAACCACGCCAAAGCCGAAGGCGAAGCCATGGACCTCATGCACGCCCAGGCCTTCCTCCAGATCCCCGTCCTCACCCGCGCCGGTTCCCCATCCGACGCCGCAGGCTCCGCCGTCGTCGTCATCTGCGCCTCCGCCCCCACCCCCGCAGGCATGACCGACCGCAATGCCCTCGCCGCCGACAACGCCGCCCTCCTCCGCCGCATCCTCCCTCCACTCGCCGCCGCCGCCCCCAACGCCGTCTTCCTCATCGTCTCCAACCCAGTCGACGCCATGACATGGCTCGCCCTCGAAATCACAGGCCTCCACCACTCCCGCGTCATCGGCACAGGCACCCTCGTCGACTCCGCCCGATTCCGCAAAATGCTCTCCGACGCCGTCCGCATCCACCCAGACGACCTCCGCGCCTACATCCTCGGCGAACACGGCGAACACCAGTTCCCCGCCATGTCCATCGCCTCCGCAGGCGGCGAACCCATCGACGACTCCCCGGACCGCCGCCACCTCGCAGAACTAGCAAAACAAAGCGGCATCGAAATCTTCCGCAAAAAAGGCAACACCTGCCACGCCATCGCCCTAGCCGCCGCCTCCATCGTCGAATCCATCCTCCTCGACTCCAAACGCACCATGCCCCTCAGCGTCCGCATCGACGGCTACCTCGGCGTCCACCACGTCTGCCTCAGCCTCCCCGTCGTCATCGGTGCCTCCGGCGTCGAACGCGTCCTCCACCCCCCTCTCAACCCCTCAGAATCCCAACTCTTCATCTCCGCCGCCCACGCCGTCCGCCACGTCATCAATTCCTTCTCCCCATCCACCTAACACCCCACCTTCCTTCTCCCTTCTCCCTTCTCCCTTCTCCCTTTCCTCCTTCCCTCCTTCCCCCCTTCCCTCCTTCCCCTTTCTCACTTCTCACTTCTCACTTCTCACTTCCCCATGCCCCGCCTCGCCGCCTTCCCCAAAGCCTTCATGCAGGCCCTCTGCAAAGACGGCTCCATGTCCGTCTCCCAATGGATCGCCCTAGCCGCACCCCTCGGCATCGACGGCCTCGAATGGTACGCAGGCTTCCTCGAAATGGCCGATGACTCCAACTGGCCCCGCTTCCGCGCCGAAGTCGCCGCCACCGGCATGTCCATCCCCATGATGTGCTGCTCCCCGGACTTCACCCACCCGGACCCCGACTTCCGCGCCCGCGAAATCCAGAAACAACTCCGCTGGATCGACATGACCCACGCCCTCGGCGGCTCGTTCTGCCGCGTCCTCAGCGGTCAGCGCCGCCCGGAACTCAGCATCCAACAAGGCGTCGCCCTCGCCGCCGACGCCATCTCCGCCTGCCTCCCCTACGCCGCCGACCGCGGCATCACCCTCATCCTCGAAAACCACTACAAGGACGACTTCTGGGAATTCCCCGAATTCGCCCAGCAGATGGACGTCTTCTGCCTCCTCGTCGACGCCATCCAGCACCCTAACTTCGGCGTCAACTTCGACCCCTCCAACACCTACCTCGCCGGCGAAGACCCGCTCGAACTCCTCCGCCGCGTCTCCCACCGCGTCGTCACCATGCACGCCAGCGACCGCTATCTCGCCGAAGGCACTCTCGAAGATCTCCGCCGCGAAGAAGGCGGTGCCACCGGCTACGCCAAACGCCTCCGCCACGGCGAAATCGGCAAGGGCCTCAACGACTACGACGCCATCTTCTCCGAACTCAAACGCGTCGGCTTCAACGGCTGGATCAGCATCGAAGACGGCGTCGACGGCATGGACCAGCTCGCCCGCAGCGTCGCCTTCCTCAAAGACAAGATCGCTCAGCACTGGCCCTGATTCCCGCTCTTCACGCTCCCCTCACCGATTTTACGTGACAGGACGGCCCGGTTTGCGCAAGGATTGGTTCCCCCCCAATCCACCCTGAGTCCCCCCACTCATGACGCGCCCGCTGCTCTTCCTGCTCGCACCCCTCTGCCTGCACGCCCAGGTCACCATCAACGAAATCAACGCCGCCGCCAGCGAGCGCGCCCTCCGCTGGGACGCCTCCGGCCAGCCACGCCTCGGCTCAGGCCCCGCATGGTTCGACCCAGCCTTCAACGCCTCCTCATGGCCCGTCGGCCCAGCCCCGCTCGGCTTCAACCCCACAAACTCCGGCCTCGGCACCAACCTCCGCGCCGACCTCGACAGCCGCACCGCTTCCCTCTACCTCCGCAAATCCTTCTCCGTCGACCCAGCCACCGCCGCCTCCGCCGATAACCTCCGCCTCCGCATCGACTACTTCGACGGCTTCGTCGCCTACCTCAACGGCCGCGAAATCGCCCGCGCCAGGCTCGGCGCTCCCAAGCTCTTCGTCTACGCCGACCAACCCGCCTTCTCCCCGCGCCCGGACTCCCCAGCCGGCTTCCAGAACTTCAACCTCGGCCCCGCTTCCTCCTTCCTCCAACCCGGCGAAAACACCCTCGCCATCCACGTCGCCAACGCCGCATGGGACGGCAAAGGCCGTCTCCAAGCCGACGCCGCCCTCGAAATTGACAGCAGCGCCGTCATCACCCCAGTCTTCTCCGACAACTTCAACAACGGCAACGGCGCCACCCGCACCCACACCAACTCCGCAGGCACCATCACCAACTCCGCCTCCGGCCCCCCCCCCACCGGCTGGCTCGCCACCGCGCCCAATCCCTCCAGCGACCCATCATGGCCCGCCCTAACCATCACCCAGTCCGCTGACCCCTCAGGCGGCACCGCCAACTCCGGCTCCCTCGTCGTCGCCATCTCCGGCTCATCCCCAGCCCAACCTGCCTCCATCCCCGGCCCTCCCATCACCATCCCCAACCCATGGTCCCCCGGCCAACTCTCCGACGCCAGTCTCGATAGCACTTCCATCTCCTTCAAATTCAAATCCTCCCCGGGCACTAACGCCTCTATCCGCCTCGAACCCGTCGGCACGTCCTCTCTCCCCTCCCTCCCCCTCGGCACCCTCACCGATTCCAGCACACCCCCATCACCCGACACCGCCGCATGGTGGCGATTCGAAAACCACCTCCTCAACGCCTCCCCAGTCCCCGGCACCAGCGGCACCGCCATCCTCAACGCCCCTAGCATCTCAAACCCCTCCCTCACCACCGCCACTGCCACCACCGCCGGCGCTCCCCGCTACTCCAGCGATACCCCCGGCCAGCGCATCCTCGACCCCATCACCGGTGCCATCTACCTCAACTCGTTCAGCTGCGACGCCACCGCCGCCAACGCCCGCTTCGCCGCACCTAACATTCCCCTCTTCAACTCCCAGCAGTTCACCTTCGAGTGCTTCCTCAAACTCTCCGGCGAACCCACCGGCTACGACGCCTTCGCCCGCCGCATCTCCGACGGCCCCATCGCTGACTCCTCCGCTTCCTCAGACCGCTCCGGCTGGCAGCTCGACTTCAGCCACGATTCCACCGCCGCAAGCTACGGCCGAATCCGCGCCCGCTGGGACACCGCAGGCACCGCCCCCGCCATCCTCGACTTCAACCGCATCGCCGCAGGCAACTACCTCCTCGTCGACACTCCCTCCGGCGACGGCAACCCCGCTAACTACGGAGCCGCCTCCGATGTCTACTCCCTCGGCAATCAGTACAATGACCCCGCCTCCGACGTCTGGCACCACGTCGCCATGACCTTCGACACCACCACCCGCCGGGTCACCATCTTCACCGACTACATCCAGGGCGCTTCCTTCACCCTCGACGGCTCAGCGTCCCCTCCCAACGCACCCATCGAATTCGGCAAATTCACCGCCGCCGCCATGCCCTTTCCCGCCAGCACCCCATGGCCGCTCCGCATCGATGAATGCCGCTACTCTTCGCGAATCCTAACCTCAGCCGAAATGCTCCGCGTCGCCCCCTCCGACGCCGACGGGTTCTCCTCCTTCTCCGCCCGCCTCAGCAGCGCCCCGCCCGCCGCCCGCGCCGCCTTCCTCGCCGCCCTCAATAACACTTCCTCCACTTCCTTCCGCCTCGTCTTCGACCTCACCGACGCCTCCATCGCCCCTCCCCCAGGCCGCAACTTCCGCATCGACGACCTCGCCGTCTCCATCACCCGCCCACCAGGCCTCTCGCCCCTCATCACCCAGGGCTCCTCCTTCAGCTACCGCCCCGGCCTCTCCGAACCCTCCAACGGCATCTCGGAACCTAATCTACCCTCCGTACCTAACAACCCATCCGAAGCCGGCAAACCCGCCGCCTTCCCCGATCTCCCAGGCTTCTCCGACTGGGTCGAACTCCGCAACAACTCCGCTTCCACAGTCAATCTCTCCGGCTGGCACCTCAGCGACGATCCCTCCAACCCGGATAAATGGTCGTTCCCTCCCAATACCTCCATCCCCCCCAACGGCTTCCTCGTCGTCCTCTGCGACGACCTCTCTAACCTCAGCGGCCTCTCCAGAATCCACACCAGCTTCGAACTCAGCGCCAACGGCGAATCCCTCGTCCTCTCCAACGGCACCTCCATCATCGACCGTCTCGACTTCCCCCGCACCGACCCATGGCACTCGTTCGGCCGCTCCCCCTCAGACCCCGCCACCACAGGCTTCTTCGACGCCGCCTCCCCAGGCGAACCCAACTCCCGGATCGCCGCCGCTGAACGCTGCCGCACCCCCGACTTCTTCGCCGCTGACCGCATCACCCCAATCACCGGCGGCTTCTTCTCCTCCTCCCAGACCATCACCATGTCCTCCGCTACCCCCGGAGCCGACATCCGCTTCACCACCGACGGCTCGGAACCCACTCCCGCCAGTCTCCCCTTCTCCAATCAGCTCTTCATCCCCTCAGGCCCTAACGACCGCACCGGCCGCATCATCCGCGCCCGCGCCTTCAAACCGGGAGCCGTCCCCTCAGGCACCCGCACCGCCACGTTCCTCATCAATCAGAACGCCGCCCTCCGCGGGGTCCCCGCTCTCTGCTTCTCCGGCGACGCCTCCCGCTCGTTCTTCAGAGACCACGGCATCATGGCCATCAGCGGCGGCACCTACGACGCCAACGGTGTCTGGGTCGAACCCTCAGACCCCGCCGCCTTCAGCATGGGCCGCATGCACGGCCGCGCCTTCGAACGCCCGCTCTTCCTCGAATGGCTCCGCTCCGACGGCATCCCCGGCTTCGCCCTCGACGCCGGTGTTCGCATCGCCAGCAGCCCGTTCTCACGCCCTCGCCTCAGGCTCCAGAATACCGCCGCCTCCCCATGGTCCGCTAACGCCACCGAAAAACCCAGCTTCAACCTCTTCTTCCGCAACGACTACGGCCAGCCGGAACTCGACTACCCGTTCCTCGGCCAGGACTATCCTGTCAAATCCTTCGACCAGCTCCGCCCCCGCGCCGGCAAAAACGACATCAGCAACCCGTTCATCAAAGACGAACTCGTCCGCCGCCTCTTCAACGACATGGGCCACAAATCCGTCCGCGGCCAGATCAACACGCTCTACGTCAACGGCAGCTACAAGGGCTTCTTCAATACCGTCGAACGCTACCGCGAACCCTACTTCCAATCCCACTTCGGTTCCTCCAACCCATGGGACATCCGCATCATCGACACCGTCGAAGTAGGCGATGACGCCGAATGGTCCCGTCTCCTCGACGCCCTCGCCCTCAACCTCTCCATCAAGGCCAACTACGACAACGCCGTCAGCCAGCTCGACCTCGACGAGTGCCTCGACTACTTCCTCCTCAATATCTACACCGCCATGTGGGACTGGCCCAATAACAACTGGGTCGCCTCCCGTGAACGCATCCCCTCAGGCAGATGGCGGCTCCACGTCTGGGACGCCGAAGGCAGCTTCGGCCACGGCAACGTCAAACCGCCTAACTACGACACCATCGGCATCGACCTCCTCACTCCCACCGGCATCGGAGCCCGCGCCCTCAGCCAGCTCTTCCGCGGTCTCCACGCCAGCCCCGAAATCCGTCTCCGCTTCGCCGACCGCATCAACCGCTGGTTCTTCAACGGCAACGTCCTCGACGACCGCACCCCAGCCAACTGCTGGATCCAGCGCCGCAAAGACGAACTCCGCACTCCCTTCGCTCCCCTCCTCCAGTACACCCACGGCACCACCTACAGCGACGCCTTCTGGAACAACTGGACCACTGCCACCACCGCCAACCCTAACGCCGGTTCATGGACCGTTCCCATGAGCCGCCGCCGCTCCCACCTCTTCAACGAATCCCCCACCCCCGCCTCCTCCGTCAGCTTCCGCACCCACGGGCTCTGGCCACTCACCGAACCCGCCACCTTCAGTCAGCACGGCGGCACCATCACCCCAGGCTTCTCCCTCACCATCTCCACCAACGCCTCCGTCCCCACCGGCAGCACCATCGCATGGACCACCGATGGCTCAGACCCGCGTCTCTGGGGCGGCACCATCCTCCCAGCCGCCTCCACCAGAACCACTTCCTCCTCCCCGTCCTCCTTCTCCATCACGCTCCCTAACAGGCTCGTCACTACCGTCAGGGTCCGCGTCCGCAACAACACCTCCGGCGAATGGTCAGCGCTAACCGAAGCCACATTCCAGACCGCCACCGTCCCCGCCACGTCCTCCCGCCTCGCCGTCAGCCAGATCATGTACAACCCGCCGGACGTCTCCCCAACCGAAGCCGCCGCCGGCTTCACCGACAAGGACGCCTTCGAATTCCTCGAACTCCGCGCCATCGGCAACTCCCCTGTCTCCCTCGACAGCGTCAGATGCATCGCCGGCATCAGCTTCGACTTCGGCAACTCCACCGCCCAATCCCCCATCCGCGCCCTCGCACCCGGCGATTCCACTTTCCTCGTCGCCAACCGCGACGCCTTCCTCACCCGCTACGGCCCAGCCCTCGCCCCTCGCATCGCCGGACAATACCTCGGCAGTCTCAGCAATAGCGGCGAACGGCTCTGGATCACCGGCCCCGACGGCACAGACGCAGGCACCGACCCAGACACCATCCGCGACTTCTCCTACGACGACGACCCCGCCCTCGGCTGGCCCGACCTCCCCGACGGCCGCGGCCCTTCCCTCTCCCTAACTAACCCGGAATCCAACCCGGACCACGCCCTCCCCGCCAACTGGTCAGCCTCCCCCGCATGGGCCGGCAACCCCGGCGGCATCCTCATCCGCCCGGACTTCGCCTCATGGCTCAAAGGCCACTTCAATTCCGCCTCCCTCGACGATCCCCTCGTCGCCAGTCCCTCCGCCGACCCCGACGGCGATGGTCTCCCCAATCTCTTCGAGTTCGCCTTCGCCACCAGACCCGACCGCCCCGACCCGGCCGCCCTCGCCCGTCTCCCCCAACCTTCCCTCGCCCCTCCCTTCCTCTCCACCGAAACCCGCGTCAGCACCCAGGCCCTCCTCGCACTCTCCATCTCCGCGGAATCCAGCGACGGCACCAGCCCATGGATCCCCCTCACCGCTCTGCCACCCACCACCAACCCGGACGGCACCACCACGCTTCGCTTCACTCTGCCAAGCCCCCACGCCGCCACCCCCAACCGCTTCGTCCGCCTCCGCGCCTCCGCTCTCCCCTGAATCCTCCCTCCTCCCGCCCCGCGCTTTCCTCATTGCCCGCCACACCCCGCGCCCCATCGTCCCCCCATGGACGAACTCTTCTGCGACGACGCCGACGACGCCGACAGTCGCACCCCCATCCCATCCCAGCTCCCCACCCACCTCAGCGCCATCCCCCTCGCCGCTCGCATGCGCCCGCGCTCGCTCGACGAATACGCCGGCCAGCAGCACATCCTCGCCCAAGGCAAACTCCTCCGCCGCGCCATCGAAGCCGACCGCTTCTCCTCCCTCCTCTTCTACGGACCACCAGGCACCGGCAAAACCAGTCTCGCCCAGCTCATCGCTCGCTCCACCCAATCCCGCTTCGTCAACCTCAGCGGCGTCGAATCCAATGTCGCTGACATCCGCAAGGCCGTCGAAACCGCCGAAGCCATGCGCCGCCTCCACCAACGCGGCACCACTCTCTTCGTCGACGAAATCCACCGCTTCAGCAAATCCCAGCAGGATGTCCTCCTCCCATGGATCGAACGCGGCACCGTCCGCTTCATCGGCGCCACCACCCACAACCCGTTCTTCTACGTCAATAGCCCGCTCGTCTCCCGCAGCCAGGTCTTCCAGCTCGAACCCCTCGGCTCCTCCGACATCGTCGCCATCCTCCGCCGCGCCATCACAGACCCAGACGTCGGTCTCGGCCTCCTCAACATCAACGCCCCGGACGACGCCCTCCTCCACCTCGCCACCATGGCCGACGGCGACGCCCGCAAGGCCCTCACCGCTCTCGAAACCGCCGCCCTCACCACCCCGCCCGACCCCTCAGGCCTCATCTCCATCACCCTCGACGTCGCCGCCGACAGCATCCAGAAAAAAACCGTCGTCTACGACGCCGACGGCGACGCCCACTACGACACCATCAGCGCTTTCATCAAAAGCATCCGGGGCAGCGACCCCGACGCCGCCCTCTACTGGCTAGCCAAAATGCTCCACGCCGGCGAGGACTTCCGCTTCATCGCCAGACGGCTCGTCATCGCCGCCTCCGAAGACATCGGCCTCGCCGACAGCAATGCCCTCCGCGTCGCCGTCGACGCATGGCAGGCCGCCGAATTCGTCGGGCTCCCCGAAGGCCGCATCCCTCTCGCCCACGCCACCGTCTACCTGGCCACCGCTCCCAAAAGCAACAGTTCCTACGCCGCCCTCGGTGCCGCCATGAAGGACGTCTCCGACGGCCGCACGCTCGCTGTCCCCAGGCACCTCCGCTCCTCAGCCTACAAGGGAGCCTCACAACTCGGCCACGGCGAAAACTACCGCTACGCCCACGACTACGACGGCAACTTCGTCCCCCAGGCCTATCTCCCCGAAGGCCGCACCTACTACCACCCCACCGCCAACGGCCAGGAATCCCGCATCCGCGAACGTCTCGACTTCTGGCGTCAGCAGTTCGCCTCGGCCTCAGAGAAATCGCCGCCTCCTCCCTGACATCACCCTATCAACATGTCCGACCCCTCTCCTCTCGCCGCACGGCTCGCCGCCACCATCGCCGCCTCCGGCCCCATGCCCTTCCCTTCCTTCATGGCCGCCGCACTCTACGACCGCCAGCACGGCTACTACACCAATCCCAACCGCACCGGCCGCCACGGCGACTTCTACACCAGCGTCAGCACCGGCCCGCTCTTCGCCACCCTCCTCGCCACCCAGTTCGCCGAACTCTGGGAATCCATGGGCCGCCCCTCACCATTCCACATCGTCGAACGCGGTGCCAATAACGGCGACTTCGCCGCCGATGTCCTCTCATGGTCCCTCACCCACCGCCCCGACTTCCACGCCGCCATCTCCTATTCCATCGACGAACCACTCCCCTCCGCCGCCGCCGCCCAAGCCGCCCGTCTCGCCCCCTTCCCCGGCAAATGGCAGCACGATTCCCCATCCAACGTCACCGGGGTCTTCTTCGCGAACGAACTCCTCGACGCTGTCCCCTTCCGCAGGGTCGCCCGACGCGGCAATGCATGGGTCGAACGCACCGTCTCCCTAACACCCGACGGATCCTTCTGCTGGTCCGACTCCCCACTCCTCGACCGCTCCACCAAGGCCCGCCTCGCCTCCCTCGGTGACGACTTCCCCGACGGCTACGAAACCGAAGTCGCCCCAGCCGTCGCCAGCGAGGTCCGTCTCGCCGCCGCCACCATCGCCCACGGCGCGCTCTTCTTCATCGACTACGGCTTCACCGCCTCCGACTACTACCTCCCCGAACGATCCACCGGCACGCTCCGCTGCTACCGCCACCACAAGGCCCACGAAAACCCCTTCGACGCCATCGGCGACACCGACATCACCGCCCACGTCGACTTCTCCCTCGCCGCCAGCGCCGCCCGCGCCGCCGGTTGCCACGTCGCCGCCTTCCTCGACCAGGCCCGCTTCCTCACCGGAGCCGCCACCCCCATCCTCGCCTCCCTCGAAGGCATCCGCTCCCCGGAAGCCTCCTCATGGCACCGCCAGTTCCAGTCCCTCACCCACCCCGCCCACCTCGGCCGCTCCTTCCAGGTCCTCGTCCTCACCAAATCCCCCGACCCCTCCCCCTTCACGCCTTCCCTCTCCGGTCTCCGCTTCGCCAACCCTCGCAGCCTCGCCGCGCTCGCAGGTTGACACCGTTCACCACCGCTTCATCCTCGTTCCCCATGCAAACTGTACGCATCGGACTCGTCGGACTCGGCAACATGGGACGCGCTCACCGCGCCAGCATCCGCGCCGGTAAAGTCGAAGGCCTCACCCTCACCGCCATCTGCGACCGCGCAGAATCCCTCCCCGATCCCGTCCCCGGCGAAGCCCAGTTCACGGACTTCGACACCATGCTCCAGTCCGGCACCATCGACGCCGTCCTCATCGCCACCCCTCACTACTTCCACACTTCCATGGGCATCGCCGCGCTCAACGCCGGCCTCCATGTCATGGTCGAAAAACCCCTCTCCGTCCACAAGGCCGACTGCGAACGTCTCATCGCCGCCCACAAGGGCCCCCAACAGGTCTTCGGCGCCATGTTCCAGCTCCGCACCGACCCCATCTACCAGCAGATCAACAGTCTCATCACCGACGGCGAACTCGGCACCATCCGCCGCATCCTCTGGGACTGCACCGACTGGTTCCGCACCGAAACCTACTACGCCTCCGGCGGCTGGCGCGCCACATGGAAAGGCGAGGGCGGCGGCGTCCTCCTCAACCAGTGCCCCCATAACCTCGACCTCTATCAGTGGCTCTTCGGCATGCCCGACCAGGTCACCGGCTTCTGCCAGTTCGGCCGCTACCACGACATCGAAGTCGAAGACGATGTCACCGCCCACTTCCGCTACACCAACGGCACCCACGCCACCTTCATCACCAGCACCGGCGAAGCCCCCGGCCGCAATCTCCTCCAGATCTCCGGCGAACGCGGCATCCTCTCCCTCGAAGGCCGCTCCCTCCGATTCTCCCGCAACCGCACCCCCATGTCCGAATTCAGCGCCGCCTCCTCCGCAGGCTTCGCCAAACCGGAATCATGGTCCATCGACCTCCCCATCCCCCAGGGAAGCGCCAGCCACAACGAGGTCCTCCAGAACTTCACCAACGCCATCCTCCACGGCTCCCCTCTCATCGCCCCAGCCGCAGAAGGCATCCGCTCCATCGAACTCGCCAACGCCATCCTCCTCTCCTCGTGGAAAAACCAGTCCATCTCCCTCCCCATGGACAGCGCTGAATACGAACAGCAACTCCTCCACCGCATCAACTCCTCCACCCACGTCAAAAAAACCCCTCCCCCACGCTCCATCTCCCAGGACGACTTCGCCAAATC
>JAIXVE010000327.1 GCA_027483175.1 Verrucomicrobiaceae bacterium
CCGCACTCCTTTGCGAATTGAGCAACGAATGGCTCACCGGAAAAATCTACCTCAACATGAACTCCATAGAGCCACCCTGCGCCTAGCCGAAACTTTTACAGAATAAAAATTGCGCGGCCACGTTTTGGGTGAGGCGGCGTTGGGGCTGGGACGGGGATCAGCAAGCGAATGGATGGCAGGGGAATTGGGCGGTGTCTGATAGTGAGAAAGGGTTCTCTGAGGCCTCAACTTGGACGAATGAAGTAGGGTTGGACCCCATCGCGACATTCAGAAGTGCCTGTTAGAATGGGAACATGACGCGGACTGCCAACTTGTCCGATCTCAGAAGCCTATGAAATCCATGAACCCCAAATCCATTCTTGTCATTGCGGCGGCCATCCTGGCCGGGTGTGAGGTCCGCGTCACGCCTGTGCCGGCGGCAGTTCCTGTCGAGAAGAACACGACGACGATCGTGAACCCGCCAGCCAAGGAGGAGACGAAGATCGAGAAGAAAACGACGATCGTCAATCCCCCCGCGCCATCGGCGACCGAGGAGAAGAAGACCACCACAACGATCAAGTAACATCAACGAATCAACCATATGAAAACCGCTCTTACTTTCACTCTCGGCCTCGGTGGCCTGCTGCTGCTTTCCAACTGCACGACAGTGGAGCAGGCGCGGCCGCAGCCGCAGCCGACGACGCAGACCACGGTCACGGAGGAAACATCCGTGAGTCGGCCGTATTCGAGTTCCGTCGAGACTCAAACGACGCGCAGGTACTAGGCGGGGTGGTCGGCGGTTGCGCCGTGGGTGAGGGTTGGGAGGCTGGCCGGTTAGATGCCGGAGCATGCTGACGGTTGGGCGGGCGGGGCTTCCGATGCGAATTGCTGCCGCTGCCGCGCGCTGTGGGCGCAGGATATGAGTTCGAAGCGAGAGGGTGCTGACGGCCCTCTCGCTTTCTGTGTCCGATGATGAGACGGGCCTCTTGGGTGCCGTGGGGGTAACGGACAGGAATGTCCGTTCTACGTTGGCGTTGAGGGGGTAACGGACAGGAATGTCCGTTCTACGTTGTTACGCTGGCGGGTTATGGGGGCGGCTCAGTGATTGAACATGTACTCCTTGGAGTTGAGGAGGGCCCAGAAGACGTCTTCGAGGATTTGCTGGGCTTCGGCTGGGGTGGCGGCGAGGGCGTCGGCGACGGGTTTGGCTTCTTCGGGGGAGGGTTTGCGGGCGAAGCAACGGGTGTAGAGGGTATCGAGGATGGCGAGGGGCGGGGTGGCGGCGTCGAGGAGTTTTTTGACGACGTTGCCTTCGCTGATGCGGCTCTGGGTGACGTCGCCGTTGAGGAGGTGGAGGGCCTGGCCGAGGTTAGGGTCCATTTTTACTTCGCAGGAGCAGACGGTGGCGCGTTCTGCGCGGCCGAAGGTGCGGAGGAAGTAGGTGGAGACGTTGCCGTCGGCGATCTGGACGGCGCGTGCGCCGAGGGGGAGGCCCTGGAATTTGTTTCTGGTTTCGGTGACCTGGCTGATGGTGTCGAGCATGACTTCGGCGCGCTGGCGGCGGATGAGGGCGTGGCTGAAGTTCTTCTCGTCGTCGGCGTTGCTGTCATTGACGCGGCTGCTGAGCTGATAGGTGCGGCTGGTGCAGATGTCGCGGACGAGCTTGCGGAAGTCGTAATTGTACTCGGTTAGTTTGGTGCCGAGGGTGGAGAGGAGTTCCGGGTTGCTGGCTGGGTTGGAGACGCGGACGTCGTCGACTGGGTCGATGATGCCGACTCCGAAGAAGTGGGCCCAGATGATGTTGGATAGGTTGGTGGCGAAGTAGGGATTGCGAGGGGAGGCCATCCAGTCGACGAGGATGGCGCGGCGGTCTTTGCCGGTGGTGTCTGGTTCTTCAGCGCCGAGGAATTTGGGTTTCTGGGGGGCTTTGGTGACGATGTGGTTCACCTCGCCGCCGCCGGCGTTGAAGACGACGGTTTCGCGTGGGTCTTCGGCCTGTTTGCGGCCGACCTGGCTGAAGAACGAGGCGAAGCCGTAGTAGTCGTTCATGGTCCAGCGGTCGAACGGGTGGTTGTGGCACTGGGCGCACTGGAGGCGCATGCCCATGAAGACCTGGGCGACGTTTTCGGAGACCTTGAGGGTATCGCGTTCGATCTGGAAGTAGTTCGTGGCGGGGTTGGTGAAGGTGCCGCCGGAGGAGCCGAGGAGTTCCTGAACGATCTTGTTGAAGGGGACGTTGTTGGAGATGCGTTCCTTGAGCCAGTTGTAGTAGAGGAGCGTGGATTTGTAGCTGACCTGGTTAGTGGGGTTGGTGCGGATCTGGAGGAGTTCCGCCCATTTCATGACCCAGAGTTCGGTGAATTCCTTGCGGGAGAGGAGATCGTCGACGAGGCGGTTGCGTTTGTCAGGGGAAGGGTCGGCGAAGAATTTGGCGCTTTCGGCTTCGGTGGGGAGGAGGCCGATGACGTCGAGGAAGACGCGGCGGATGAAGGTGGCGTCGTCGCAGACCTCGGAGGGGAGGATGCGGAGCCTGTGGAGTTTGGTGTGGACGAGGGCGTCGATGTAGTTGTCTTCCGGGAGCTTTGGTTTCTCGTATTTGAGGGCGTCGGGGATGACGATGACCTGGCTGCCGACGGTGTAGGTGCCGTAGCGAGCCATGACGAAGGCTTCGCCCCGTTTGGCGGCGGTGACGAGCCCGTCCTTGCTGATTTTGGCGGTGGGGTCGTTGTTAGAGATGAAGACGGCGAGCGGGGAGACATCGCGGTCGTGGCCGTCGGAGTAGCGGGCGCGGACGGTGAACTGGAGTTGGGCGCCTTCGCCTTCGAGGACGACGGTTTTGGGGAAGATATCGACGCCGACGATGGTGGGGAGGGTTTTTTCGTCGTCGTAGGGAGCGCTGTTGGCGATCCATTCGGTTAGAGCCTTTGCGTTGGCGCTGCCGGGTTCCATGCGTTTGCCGCCGGTGTGGGGGACGGAGTTGATGGATTTGGTGACGAGGAGACTTTCTTCCGGGAGGGCGAGATTGATGCGGCGGCCGCTGAGTTCCTGGGTGAGGCGGAAGTGGTCGCCTTTGGGGTCGAAGCCGAAGAGGGAGAGACGGAAGCCGTCCTGACCGCGTGCGGCACCGTGGCAGGAGCCGGTGTTGCAGTTATCGCGCATGAAGACCGGCATGATGTCGAGGTTGAAGCTGACGGGCCGGTCGGTGGCGGCGGCTTTGACTTCGACGGGGATGACGACGGATTGGTCGTGCCATTTGACGGAGAGCGTGGTGGCTCCGTCTTTGAGGGGGAGGAGCTTCTGGCCTTCGAGTTTGGCGAGGGAAGGATCGGCGAGAGTGATGGTGGCTTTGGCGGTGACGTCGGCGGTGACGTCGTCGTCGAAGGTGGCGATGGCGATGAAGGATTGGAAATCGCGAGCTGATTCGAGGACGAGCTTATCCGGGTAGACGGACATGCTGCGGACCTTGGTGGTGGCTTCCTTTGGTGGGCGGGCGGCGGATTTGGCGTCCTTGGCGGAAAGTGTGAGGGAATCCGGGAAAGGGGCACCGGCGGCTATCCATTCGCGGAAGGCGGCGGATTGATCTGCGGTGAGCGGGTCACCTTCCGGCGGCATGATGTCGTCGTGGCCGGGTGGGAGAGTGATGCGTTTGAGGAGCGAGGAGTCGTCGGGTTTGCCGGGGACGACGGCCGGGCCGGAATCGCCGCCTTTGGCTAGAGCGGCGGCGGAATGGAGCTGGAGTTTGCCTTTGGTTTTCTCCGGCTGGTGGCAGGAAACGCACTTCGTTTCGAGGAGCGGCTGGATTTTCTCGGCGAAGAGGGCTGCTGGGTCAGCGGCGGGGATGGCGGCTGGGAAGGAGAGGGCGAGGATGGCCTTGCGGAAGTTCATGGCGAGGAGGCGCTAGGGATTGGATGATTACTTGCCGGAGGATTGCTGGCGGAGTTGTTCGAGCCTGCTGAGGGGTTTGGCGGCGGGGGCGGCAGGGGCCGCGGCGGGAGCGGCTGCAGGGGCGGCGGCGACGGCTGCGGGTGGCGGAGCGGGAGGTGGCGGGTCGATGCGGACGATGCCTCCCTGGCCGATGGTGTGAGGGATGGGGATGCCGTTTTCCATGATGATGGCCTGGCAGAAGAGATTCTGGTGTTTGCCGACCGGGCTATCCGCGGCGGTGGTGACGGGGAAGCGGATTTCCTTGTCGGCGGCGGTGATGGTTTTTTCGACCGTGGCGGTCTTGGCGGGCATGCCGAAGACGGTCAGGGTGGCGTTGCCCTGCCATGGTTTGGCGACCTCGATTTTGCAGAAGAGTTCGCCGGGTTTGCCCTGTTCGATGGAAGCCATTTCCATTTTCATGGTGAGGTATGGCGGGGCGACGGTGAGCGGGGTGAGGGAGGAAGACGTGTAGATCGGGCCGGTACCGGCGTCGGTTTCGCCGCGGACGGCGATTTTCCATGTGTTCGCGGGGGCGTCGCCGCTGCAGGTGAGCTGGTAGTCGATTTCGTTCTGGCCTTCGGGGATGGCGACGGTGCCTGGGGCGGTGATGCCTGGGGGGTTCCAGAGCATGCGGACGGTGATGGGGGCCTTGAAGCCTTCCTTGCGGGTGGCCTTGACCTTGAGGTTCATGGTGCCGCTCTGGACGATGGGGACGGCTGGCGGGACGATTTCGATGGAGTAGGGAAGTTCCTCGACGACGGCGACCGGGAGGAGACGCTGGGAGGAGACCACGTAGGGCGTGTTGTTAGGTTCGCCCTGGACGAATTCGATGTTATTGAGCCAGCGGCCGGGGACTGGGGGTGCTTTGGGGTCGGCGAGGGCGGGTTTCATGTCGAGCAGACCGGCGGCGAGGGGTGCGTCCGGTGCGGCGGAGAGGATCATGATGTGCTCGGCGAGGCCATTGGGGATGCCGATGGATTCGAGGGTGACGCCAGCGGGGAGGTTAGGGCAGTTCCAGACGATGTCGCCGCCGACGTTGATGCGGTCGGCGTGGACCTGGATGGCGTGGCGGCTGCCGCGTGGGATGGCGAAGGTGGTCCACTGCTGACTGTCGGTGCGGTCGTAGCGGGAGATGTAGGCCTGGATGCCGGTTTCCGGCGGGGCGGCTTCGACGCGGTAGACGAAGTCTGGGCCGCCGCGGGCGAGGTGGTCGCGGACACGGAGGAAGTATTCGCCGTCTGCGGGGACGGTCCATGTGGGGAGTTTGCTATCCGGGTTGGCGCCGTTGTCGTCGTTGCCGGTGATAGCGGCTCCGTCCTTGTTGAAGAGTTCGAGGACTGGGTCGAGTGGCGAGCGGATGCCGCGGGCGTGGACGATGAGGTCGAAGCGCTGGTCTTTGGTGGCGGTGAATTTGAACCAGTCTTCGTCGCCGGCTTTGTCGATGATGCCGTTGAAGGCGATGGGGAGGGCTGGGGGAGCTGCGTTGGCTTTGGCTTCCGCGTGGGAATTGTTGGGTTCTGCTTCGAGGACATTGTCGAAGGCGACGATGCGGAACGGGTTAGGGCTGGGAGCGGAGAGCCCGTTGGCGGTTGCGACGAGGGAGAGTTTTTCGCCCGGGGTGGGAGGGACCTTGATGGTTTCGGAGATGGGGCCGGAGGGAGCGCCGAGGTAGGTGACGGCGACATCGGTGCCGGCTTTGCCGCCCGCTGGGTAGGCGACGGTGGGGCGGGGGAAGGCTCCGACGTGCATGCGGTAGAGAGCGCCGTCGTTGCCTGCGTAGGAGGAATCGCGGACCTCGATGTAGTAGGTGCCGTCTTCGGGGACGACGATGCTGGCGTGGGGGTCCTGAACGCCGAGGGGAGAGTCGTCGCAGGTGGCGAGTTCGAATTTCTTGCTATTGAGGATAGCGACGTAGGGGTCCCAGAAGGCTCCGCCGAGACGGATGCCTTCGACTTCGACACTGAGGGCGTCGCCTTTTTTGGCTTCGATGCGGTAGAAGTCGGTGTCTTCGTTTCTGGCGACGCCTGAGATGGTGACGCCTGAGGTGATGGGCTGGGCTTCTTCGAGGAGCGTGTTCGGTTCTTTTTCGTCGACGGTGGGGAACTGGCCGACGAAGAAGGAACGGGCGTAGCTGATGCCAGATTTGGAGCGGATGCGGAAGATGTGTTCGCCGAGCGGGCAGGAGGGCTCGATGTGGAGTTTGACCTTAACGGTGGTGGGGTTTTCGGCTTTAAATTCGAGGGCCTTGATCTGGTCCGGGTGGTAGGAGACGATTTCCTCGGTGTCGGCGAGGCGTGCGCCGGAGAAGACGACTTCGACGTCGGTGCCGCGTTGCGCGCCGCGCGGGGAGATGCCGTTGAGTTCAGGGAGGGCGGCGGCGGCTGGGAGAGCTGAGGCGGCGAGGACGGGAAGGAGACTGAAGGTGCGCTTCATGGGAATGAGACGGAAAGGCTTGGGTACAATACGGCCGTTGAGAGGGAAAGCGAGGTGCGATCAACGTGAAAATCCCGGGGGATTTTGCATTGGACGGAAAGAATGCGGCGTCGGGTGTGGGGTCAGCGTCTGGGGAAGACGGCGGTGAAGTAGAAGAGACAGCGGTTGAGGTTCTGGGGGAAGGAGGCTTCGTCGACGACCTTGCCGTCGTATACGAGACGTGCGACGTAGCCGTAGTAGGCGCGTTTGCCGTAGAGTTTCTGTTCGGGCGGGGCGAAGGGCGGGCGGAAGTAGGTGACGGCGAGGATTTCCTCGCGGGTGGCTTTCCAGTCCGGGAGGATGGAGAGCCATTCGTCTTTGGGAGGGTTGGCGGTGGAGAGGTCGAGTTCCTCGTTGTTGACGCGTTCGAAGAGGTAGATCTGGACCTCGACTTTTTCGCGTTCGACGAAGACGCCGGGGGCGGCTTTGAGGGGGACGTGGAGGAAGACGCGTTCGCCGCCGGAGCCGCCGTCGATGTCGGAGTCTTCGGCGCGGATGTTGCCGAACTGGAGAGGGCGGAGGCGTTCTTCTTCGCGGCGTTTTTCGAGATTGAAGGAGAGGTAGGCGGCGTAGCGGCGGATGCCTGCTAGGAGGTTTTCGGCGATGGCCTCGCGGTATTCGGGGGAGGCGAGTTTGAGGGCTTCTTCTTTGTTGGAGAGGTGGCCGAGGCGGCAGACGGCGGCGGGGAGGTTGATGTCGCGGAGTTCGGCGAAGCGTGCGCGGCGGATGCCGAGGTCTGGGATTTTGAGACTACTGACGACGCTGCTCTGGAGGACGGCGGCGAGGGCGAGGCTTTCGCGGTCGTTGATGTTGCCGGCGTGGAATTTCTTGTCGATGTTTTCGCTGTCGGATTCGCTGGTGGCGGGGGTGCCTGCGGGGGGGAGCGTGCTGGTTTCGAAGCCGTGGGTGGCGGGTGAGCCGGAGGCGGCGCGTAGAGAGAGGAAGATGGCTTCGCCGGAGACGGCGGTGGCGGTTTTCTGGCGATCGGCGGGGGAGACGGTGGAGTCGTCTTTGCGGGTGACGACGACCTTGAAGCCTGCAGCGGAGAGTTTGGCGGCGAGGCGGTTGGAGACGTCGAGGGTGAGGTCTTTTTCGGTGATGTGCGGGGTTTTGATGCCAATTTCGCGGCCGCCGCCTGAGGGGTCGAGGACGATGGTTTCGAGGACGGCGGGGTCGCGGCGTTCGCCGGGGTGGAGGATGGCGTCGATGACGTTGCGGACGTCGTAGACGGAGACCATGGGTCGGTCTTTGATTTCGACGACGGGGAAGGAGAGGTAGAACGTCCAGCCCATGATGCGGGCGGCTTTTTCGGAGCGGGTGAATTCGATGCGGAGTTTGCTGGAGGCGTCGCGGAGGATGATCTGGCGGCCGGATTCTTTGGGTTCGACGAGACCGTAGTAGGAGGCGACCTGGGCCATGGGGACGTAGGCGCGGCGGAGGTGGTATTCCGGTTTCCACGCGACGCGCGGGGCGGATGGGGTGGGCGCGGATGGTTTGGGAGGGGGATTTTTCGTCGAGTCGGCCGCCTTGCCTGCGCCTTGGGAGGACCATGGCAGGAGGAAGGTGGCGAACAGGATGGGGAGCAGCGGCCTCAAGGGAAGGGGTGCGGGTGAGTGGGCGGGAAGGATTAGCTGCAAAACGGCGGTTGTCGCTGGCAAGTTCGATGGGGGGCAGGGGAATGGGGTAGAGAGGGATGTGGCAAGGGAATGGGTGGCAGGGGAATGGGGGTGAGTGGGGAGTTGAATAAAGAGACAGACCTCTTCGGGGAGGGGGGCGCGTGGGTGGAGGGGGTGTGGCAGGGGAATGGGCGGCAGGGGAATGGGGGTGAGCGGGGGGTTGAGTAAAGAGACAGACCTCTTTGGGGAGGTGGGGCGCGTGCGGAGGGGGATGTGGCAAGGGAATGGGGGTGGAGGTGGATGATTGGACAGGGCTCTTGGGGAGGAGGGGCGCGGGCAACGGTGTCCGTGATTTCGGCTACGGTGTGCGGTAGACCATGCGCAGGGCGTCAAGGGTGGCCGTCCAGGGCGCGTCGCGGAACAGAAATGCCCGCAGCCAGCGCACGAACTTCAC
>JAIXVE010000196.1 GCA_027483175.1 Verrucomicrobiaceae bacterium
AGGCAAAACCTTCCTAACATATCATGGATGCAAGCGGAAACACTGCTGGCGGGAGAAAAATCACCGGCCCTGCTGCCGCGGCGATGCCGGGATGTTGCCTGAAAACGACCCTCGGGCAGTGATCCGGGACCCCTCGGGCCCCCTTCGTGTCAGGGCACGGAGCGCCGGCGCCACCCGCCCAGGCAGGTCAAATCCAGACTAAACACGGACACCGTTGGGGCGCGGGATAATGAGACAGACCTCTTCGGGGAGGTGGGGCGCGTGCGGAGGGGGATGTGGCAAGGGAATGGTGAATATTGGGACAGACCTCTGGGTGGAGGGGATGTGGCAGGGGAATGGGTGGAAGGGGAATGGGGGTGGAGGTGGATGATTGGACAGGGCTCTTGGGGAGGGGGCGCGGGATAATGAGACAGACCTCTTCGGGGAGTGGGGGGCGCAATCCTACCGGCGCTGCGGACGCCAGCCGATTCCCTGCGAGTTTCCGCCGTGAGCATCGTCGCATGGCCCCGACTCCATCCGCGACGTCGTCCTCTTCCCCCAGCTGAAGGCGAAGGATTGACTTGTCAGGACTGCGGCCGCCGATTCCTCTCCAGGGCGGGCGGGGCGTCGGGCGTTGCAGCCCGTGCCATGAATGTCTGCACAAGTCCCGCGTCGCTGTCCCTGCGCAATCTCCTGATCAGCGTGCTCCTGCACGCGTGGCTGGCGGCCCTGGCCATCCGGCTGGTCTGGCATTACTGGGAATCGCCGGTCGTCATCGAGCCGCACCGTTCGCTCGTGCCCCCGGGCGGCCACGGCGATGCCACCAGTCGGCAGGCCGCGCAATTTGTGCGCGAGTCCGTGCCGCGCGTGGCATCGCTGGCCGGCGTCGACAGCCTGACAAGTCATGCTGCCGCGTCGTCAGGGTCGGCCCTGGCCGACATTCAGCCGGATTACCTCGCTGACATGCCCGGCCGGATCGCCATCGCGCCGGAGATGATCTCGACCGGGCTTTCCCTCTTCCACGGCAGCGGCCGACTTGGTTCGGGGACCGGGTCCTGCTGCCCGGTGCGGACGACGGCACTCCATGTCGAGGCGACCGTGCCCCTCAGCGCCGCCGACATTCCAGGGAAACTGGCTGAGCTGCGCCGGCAGCTGCAGCGGCTCGATCCGCTGGCGCGCTTCACCC
Source organism: Verrucomicrobiaceae bacterium (assembly GCA_027483175.1). Taxonomy (GTDB): domain Bacteria; phylum Verrucomicrobiota; class Verrucomicrobiia; order Verrucomicrobiales; family V1-33; genus V1-33. The sequence continues at coordinate 1,166 of JAIXVE010000196.1, forward strand.
TGACGTGCCACGGCCGCACCCTCCGCCGCTTCACGACCGATGCCCTGGCCGCCACTTCCGACAATCAGGCCGCGGCGCTGCGCTTCGCCGAGACTTTCCTCACCGATGAACTGACGAGCCCGGCCAACAACGTCGGGCGACCCTGAGTTGAACAATGAGACAGACCTCTTCGCAGGGGGGCGTGGGTGGAGGGTGATTGTGGCAGGGGAATGGGCGGGGGGGTGGAGGGCGCGCGGGTGGATAATGGGACATGGCGCTTTGAGGTGCGTCTTGGGAGGCGTGGGATAATGAGACAGACCTCTTCGGGAGGGGTGGCGCGGGTGGAGGGGGATGTGGCAAGGGAATGGGTCGCAAGGGAATGGGCGAGGGGTTGGAGGGGAGGGCGAATAATGAGACAGGCCTCTTCGGGAGGGGGCGTGTGGGATAATGAGACAGACCTCATGGGGAGGGGGGCGTGGGTGGAGGGGGGGGGGCAGGGGAATGGGCGAGGGGTTGGGGGGGGAGGGTGGGAATTATTGGACAGGCCTCTTGGGGAGGGGGGAATGCGGATGCATGAGTGGCTTGCAAGCGGCTGGGGGTATGTGATGGTGGGGGATAATTGCGAGCCTTTCCGACCATGAAACTTGACCCGTCGCCGGATTCCCCCCGTCCTATTGTTGCCATGATTGTGGTCAGCGGCCTTGCCGTGTTTGGCCTGAGTGCGTGTGGGTGGAATCAGGGAGGTGGGGGGAATGCGTTCACGCCGCCGCCGCCGCCTCGGTATGGGTATGGTGGGGTGCAGAGTCCGAATTATCAGCCGCCGCCCCCGCGGAATGTGGCACCGGCGCCGGTGCGGAGTGGTGAGGTTCGTCCGAGTGGGACGTCTGGCGGGCAGGCGAAGCCGAAGCCAGTGAAGGTGATTAAGCGGGATCCGAACAATACGGACATTGATCTGACGCCGCCGCCGGCGCCTGCGGGGTCGGGTGTGGAGAGGCCTGCGGTGACGGAACCGGCGGTGGAGCCGACGCCGACGCCTGCGGTGGAGCCGAAGCCTGAGGCGGTGGAGCCAGCACCGGTGCCGACGCCTGCTCCGGCGCCTGCGCCGAAGCCGGTGGTGCGGGAGGATTTGCCGTATGGGATTCCTGCGGTGACGAAGCCTGGGTGTGTGTACAGTCCGTACATGACGACGCAGTTGGTGGAGGTGGCTGGGTTGGCGCGGGGGACGAAGGTGAAGTGTCCGTATACCGGGAAGCATTTCCGGGTTCCCTGAGGTTTGGTGGATGGCAGCTGAGACGGAACGGAGACCCTGACTATGGGCGGCGCGGGCCGGAGATGGCCTGCGCTGCTTTTTTTCCCGATGGAGGTGCTGAGACCCGAAGAGATGACGCTGGCGGTGTTTGGTCCCGGGTTGCTGGGGGGATCGCTGCTGCTGGAGGCGCGGCGATTGGGGTTCGGGCGGTTGAGGGCGTGGGCGCGTCGGGAGGAGAGTGTGAGGGAGTTGCTGAGCGGTGGGTATGCGGACGAGGCGTCGGTTTCGGTGGCGGAGGTGGCGAGGGGAGCGGATCTGGTGGTTTTGTGCACGCCGGTGGAGGCGATGGCTGGGTTGGCGGGAGAGATGGTGGGGGTGCTGTCGGGGAGTCGGGTGGTGGTGACGGATGTGGGGAGTGTGAAGGGGAAGGTGATGGAGGAAGTGGGGCCGGTGCTGGGGGCGGGTGGGGTGTCGTTTGTGGGGAGTCATCCGATGGCGGGGTCGGAGAAGGGCGGGCTGGGAGCGGCGCGGTTAGGGTTGTATGACGGGGCGGCGTGCATTGTGACGCCGGGTGGGGCTAGTGAGGAGTCGGTGGCGGTGGTGCGGGTGTTTTGGGAACGGATGGGTTGTGAGGTGACGGAGATGGGTGCGGGGGAGCATGATAGGACGGTGGCGCGGATTTCGCATTTGCCGCATGTGGCGGCGGTGGTGGCGACGCTGGCGGCGCTGCGTGGGGATCCGGGGGCGGGTCGGTATGCGGCGGGAGGGTTGCGGGACACGACGCGGGTGGCGGGTGGTGATCCGGCGATGTGGCGTGGGATTCTGCTGGGGAATGCGGAGGCGGTGGTACCGGCGTTGCGGGATCTGGTGGCGGAGACGACGCGATTGATGGAGATGGTGGAGACGGGGGACGGTTCCGGGCTTGAATCCATGCTGAGAGAGGCGAAGGCGCTGAGACGGACGAGATATCCTGACTGACTGACATGGCTTCGTTACGAGTGCAGATGGCCCGGCCGATAGCGACGGAACTGAGTGTTCCGGGCGATCGGAGCATTGCGCACCGGGCGCTGCTGCTGGCGGCGTTGTCGAATGGGCCGTGTCGGTTGAGCGGGTTTCTGCCGTCGGCGGAGTGTCTGACGACGTTAGAGGCGTGCCGGGCGTTCGGGGCGGAGATTACGGAATGTCCGGTGGAGCGTGGTGCGGGGGATGAGGTGGAGGAGAACGAGCCTGCGGGGCTGACGCGGTTGCTGGTGAACGGGGTGAGGATGCGGTTGAGCGAGCCGCCTGGGCCGGTGGATTGCGGGAGTCATGCGACGCCGCTGGCGTTGCTGATGGGTGTTTTTGCGGGGCAGCCGTTCCGGACGCAATTGATTGCGGACAGCAAGGGTGCGGAGGCGGCGCAGCCGATCATTGATCTGCTGCAGGCGATGGGGGTGAGGGTATCGGCGTCGGGCCCGGTGAATGAGCGGACGTACACGGTGCATGGGACTCGGGCGCTGCATGCGGTGAGCGGGCGGATTCCTGCGCCGAGTGCGCGGATCAAGGGAGCGGGGTTGTTTGCGGGGATGTTTGCGAGTGGGCGGACGCAGTTGAGCGAACCGGTGAGCACGAGGGATCACACCGAGCGGATGATGCAGTATTTCATGGTGAAGACCCTGCAAAGCCGGGGGACGGTGTCGATTCATGGCGGGCAGGTGCCGGAGAGCCGGGATTTTCACATTCCCGGGGATATCAGCAGTGCGGCGGTGTGGATCACGACGGCGGCGATGCAGCCGGGGGCGGATCTTGTGGTTAGGGATGTGGGGTTGAACGAGTCGAGGACGGCGTTTCTGAGAGTGCTGGTGCGGATGGAGGCGCAGATCGGGGAATCGGTGCAGGAGTGGCGTTTCGGGGAGCCGTGGGGGCATGTGACGGTGCGGGGGATGCCGCTGAAGGCGACGGAGATCATGCCGGATGAGTCGACGGTGATGCTGGATGAGTTGCCGCTGCTGGCGGCGGCGGCGGCGGTGGCGGAGGGGCAGACGGTGATTCGGGCGTTTCCGGGGTCGCCTGCGGCGGCGCTGCTGCCGGCGATTGCGGCGAATTTGAATCGGATTGGGGTGGTGGTGGAGACTGGGCCGGCGGTTTGCCGGATTACTGGGAACGGGTTTCGGGCACCGTTGCAGAGTGGGGTGATCAGTGCGGGAGGTGATCCGCGATTGGCGATGGCGGCGGCGGTGACGGGATTATTCGGGGATGGGGAGACGGAGATTGAGCATGCGGAGAGTGTGGAGGATGTGTATCCCGGGTTTGGGGCGATGCTGGCGCGGTTTCAGATGAAGGAGATTTCGAGGGGGATTGAGATTCCGGTGATTTCGTCGGTGCCGTCCTTGCGTCCTGGGGAGAGAGGAGCCATCGTGGGGGCGAGATGACAGTGATTGCGATTGATGGCCCGGCGGCATCCGGGAAGAGCAGTGTGGCCCGCCAACTGGCGGAGCGGCTAGGGTGTGTTCATGTGAACAGCGGGGCGTTGTACCGGGCGGTGACGTGGGCGGTGCTGAATGCGGGGATCAATCCGGGGGATGAGACGGCGGTGGCTGGGTTTGTGCATCGGTTGCCGGTGACGATGACGGCGTCGGGTGGCGGGGCGTGGATCCGGGTGGACGGGCATGATCCGGAGCCGTATCTGAGGGATCAGCAGGTGAATGCGCATGTGTCGACGGTGTCGTCGTATCCGGAGGTGAGGGTGCTGCTGACGGCGATTCTGAGGGGGATGGGAGAGGGTGGGGATCTGGTGATGGAGGGGCGGGATATTGGGAGTGTGGTGTTTCCGGAGACCCCGTATAAGCTTTATATTGATGCGCAGGAGGAAGTGCGGATGGCGCGGCGCGCGGCGCAGGGGGAGGCGGACAGTGTGCGGCAGCGGGACAAGGCGGACAGTTCGCGTGGGAGTGCGCCATTGCAGGTGCCTGAGGGGGCGGTGGTGATTGACAATTCGGAGCTGAGTGCGGAGGAGACGTATGCGGCGGTTTGTGCGGCGCTGGCGGCGCGGGGGCTGGCGGGATTGTGAAGAGTAACGATCAACGAGAATTTGTTATGAAGATTACGATCGAGTACTGTACGATGTGAAACTACCTCCCGATGGCGACCCGTGCGGTGGCTGAAATCAGGGAAGCGCTTGGGGTTGAGCCCGAGCTGATTGCAGGCGGAAAGGGCATCTTCGATGTGAAGGTGGACGGCGTGCTGGTGTATTCGAAGTACGCGACGGACCGGCATGCGCGGCCCGGGGAGCTGGTGCCCCTGATTCGTGCTGCGGTTGGGAGTTAGGGATTTAAGGAGTCAGGGCCTCAGAGTGGGAGGCCTGCTGGGGCGTAGAGGGCGGCGAGGCGGCGGGAGTGTTCGTCGTAGGCGGCTTCGAAGAGGGAAGTGGCGCGTTCGGGGCCTGTGAGGGCGGAGGCGGTGAGGACGAGTGGGGGTTGGCCTGCGGCGGTGAGGCGAGCGGCGGTTTCTGCTTTGATGGCATTGACGAGGAGGCAACCGCCGACGGTGGAGCCTGGGGCGACGGGGGTATCGAGGCCGGGGATGGAGACCATGGCGTCGCCGATGGGTGCGCCGGTATCGAGGATGAGGTCGGCGGCGTCGGTGAGTTTGACGCCATGGGGGTGGCGGCTGGTGCTGGCGTCGGCGTGGGCTTTGCTGACGATGGCGACGACCTTGACGCGGTTGGCGCGGAAGTGTTCGGCCATTTCGACGGGGACGACATTGCAGCCGCTGGAGGAGATGATGAGGGCGGTATCGAGTGGGGAGAGGACGAAGTTGCGGAGGATGCGGGCGGCTAGGCCGGAGACATTTTCGAGGAACATGGCCTGGCGCTGGCCGTTGGCACCGACGACGAGGTTATGGAAGGAGAGGGAGAGTTCGACGATGGGGTTGAAGCCTGGGAAGGAGCCGTAGCGTGGCCACATTTCCTCGACCATGATTCTGCTGTGGCCGCTGCCGAAGAGGTGGACCATGCGGCCGGCGAGGATGGATTGGGAGAACCAGTCGGCGGCGGTGGCGATGGCGGCGGATTGGGAGTCGACGGCGTCGATGATGCGGCGGCAGTGGTCGAGGTAGGAGCTGGCGTGCGGGGTCATGGGAGGAGGAGGTTGATGGGAGTTGATAGGAAAAGGGAGCGGTCAGATGCCTTCGCTGACGGACCAGCCGCCGTCGATGGCGAGCGTCTGGCCTGTGCAGAAGCGGGCGGCGTCGCTGAGGAGCCAGACGACTGCGGCGTCGAGGTCCTCGGGGTGGCCGATGCGGCCGCCGTCGAGGGGTTGTTTGTGGCGGATGAAGGAGAGGATGTCGTTATCGGAGGCGGCGCGGGAGGCCATGGGGGTATCGACGAGGGCAGGGGCGACGACGTTGATGCGGATATTGTGAGGGGCGTAGCAGGCGGCGGTGGATTTGCTGAAGCCGATGATGGCGGCTTTGGCGGCGGCGTAGACGTGGGTGGA
>JAIXVE010000347.1 GCA_027483175.1 Verrucomicrobiaceae bacterium
CCCCGCCAGCGTCATCACCGTCAGCGGCGCACTGCTCTCCGTAAACAGCACATCCAGTCCCTGCCTCACATCCTTGAAGAACGACGGCCTCGGCGCACGCCCCGACACCGGCGCACGCCGGTACTTCAGTACCACCGGATTGAACCCGATGCTCACCGTCGCATGCCGGAACGGCAGCGTGTCAAACTGCGACACCGCCAGCGCATTCAGCGCCGATCGCGACAGCGCACGGAACCACGACGACCCAGGATACATCTCCGTCCCCGTAAACACTCGGTTCAACCCGTGAAACACCCGCGAAAACAACCGCCGCAGCGGGTACTCGTCAAACCGCGACTCCGGCACCCCGATCACCACTCCATGCCCCTTCTCCGTCAACCCCAGCATCTCCGGAATCACCCCCACCGGATCCAGCGCCAGCTCCATCACCACCACCACATCCCCGATCGCACTCTGCAATCCCGCACGGATCGCCGCCTCCCCCCCGAACGCGCATGACAGCGTCAGTATCCGCAGACACCGCAGCGTCCGCAACTCGATCGCCAGCAGCTTCTCCAGCGGCGGACTGCAGCCGTCATCGACTAGCACAATCTCGTAATTCGCGCACTGCGCATCCAGCAGCGCGTGCAGCTCCACGAGCCTCGAAGGCACCAGCCCGGCATCATGCACCGGCAGCACCACAGAAACAAACCGGTTGTTCAGGGACATGAGGTTTCGCAGAGTTCGCGGTCCAGTTCCATCTGACAATCAAAAATGTTGTCGATCTTCCCGCCCATGATGCTGATCCACCGCGGCGTCTCCTTCGCCCGCTGAAACAGAATCGGCCGCCCGTCGTCCCCCTCATGCTGCGGCAGCACCGTCTTCACCTCCCACAGACTGTCCCGGTACTCCGCCCCACGCAGACACGGCAGATAACGCTGCGAATCCCGCAGCATGAACGGCCACGCCGTCTCCAGTCCCGCCCGCCTCATCACCGCATACGGATCCGGAGCCCCATCATCCTCGTCCAGCCACCACGTGTGCGGCGTGTACCGCACATGACTCAGCGTGTGCAGCCCCCGCGCCGGAAACGGCATGCACGAGAAAAACGGCCCGCACATCACCGTCACCCCCACCTTCTCCAGCTCCGGAGGCGGCACCATCAGACACATCTCCGCAATCTCATGCCGCAACTTCGTCGGTGCCAGCCCAGCCAGCCGCAGATTGTGATTCACCCTCGAATACGCACAGTTGAACACCCGCCCCGCCCGCAACCCCGCTCCCTCAGCCCCCAGCACCGCATCAAACCCTTCATCCCCCCGCCGCTCCATCGACCGCACCTCACACCCTAACCGCACCTCCACCCCGGCCTCCTCCAGCATCACCGCCGAAATCCGCGCCAGTTCCACCGCGTCAAACGCATACTCCTCCACCGTGAACACCTGCTCGATCAGGGTCTCATCAAAGAGCTTCCTCAATGGCCCGCTGCACACGCTGATCGGTGCCCCCACCCGCCGGATGAACGCCGCAAACTGCCCCGCGCTCACCTTCGATAACCGCCGCGGCACCGCGTACAGCTTCACAAAATCATCCACCACCGCGCTCCGGAACGCCTCCACAAACATCGGAAAATTCACGTGCGACCTCAGCGCCGTCAGCAGGCTCCGCGGATAATGATACCCGTTGTGCACCCGCGCCTGATTGTGATAGGACGCCCGCCCCAGCAGCGACCCGCCCATCTCGCACAGCACCACCTTCGGATAGTACCGCCGCAGCTGCGCCGCCGTCATGCAGCCGAAAAAGCCGCCCCCGATCACCAGCGCGTCACACTCCGTCGCCGCCTCACTCATGCGTACCACTCCACCAGTTTCGCCGCACTCTCCCGCAGCCCCTCCAGCCCCCGCACACTCCGCCCCATCTCCAGACTCACCAGCCCGTCATAACCCGCCGCCCGCAGCACCGCAGCACTCTCACGATGCGGATACCCATCCTCTCCCGGCTCCTTCAGAAACGGAACACTCACATGATAGTGCGCCAGCACCGGTGCCAGCCGCTCCAGCAATCCCTCCGCATCCTCCCCATTCAGCCGCACACACCCGCAGTCCCAGTGCACCCTCACCCCCGGACAATCCACCACCGCCACAAACTCCGCCACCGCCTCAATCCCCGTCAGCCAGTCACACCCGTAATCCACAGGATTCGCCTCCAAAGCCACCACACACCCGCGCGCACACGCATACTCACCCACCTCCCGGAACACCGGCACCGCCATCTCCCGCGCCGCCCCCTCATCCAAGCCCCCGCGCCGCCGGTTCCCAGGCGACCCGAACACCAGCGGCCCCGCTCCCAGCACCGCCGCCGCATCAATCACCCGCTTCAGATACGCCACCAGTTCACCCCTCACTTCCTCCGTCCCGAACACCGACAAATGCCCCGTTCGCGTCGGCTGTCCCTCCTCACGTGCCTTCGAAAACAACAGCGCCTGCATCGCCCCGAACCGCATCCCCATTCCCTCCGCAGCCCGCCGCAACGCCTTCAGCTCCCCCTCACTAACAACATCAAGCCCGAACGGAAAATGCCGCGTCGGAGCCGCCTCCAGCACGCCAATCCCCATCCCCATCAGCAAAGCATGCGCCTCCTCATCCTCCCCAGGCTGCCACGCGATCTGCGAAACACTCAGCTTCATGCTGTCGGCCGCGGCGAAAGCTTCTCCCTCGTCTCAGCATCCCCACCACGCCACCGCTCCAGCCACCGCCCCAGATCCTCAAGACACTGCTCCCTGCTGTACAGATACCCGTCCACCCCGCCCCACGCCGCCGCATGCCTCGACCGGAAATCATAACTCCCCGCCGCCACCGTCTTCTCCTTCAGCTCCACACCCGGAAAATACGCCGCCGCAATCTCCCGCGTCTCCAGCGGAGCCGTCGCCACATTCAATAACCGGATGCCCGACTCCCTCGCACGCTCCAGATCCGCCCACAGCCGATCCAGGTAGTAATACTGAAAACTCCCCCGCGGATGCATCCCCTCAATCATGTCCGCACGCTCATGCAGAAAATCATAAATCACATTCTTCTTCAGCCCGTCCCCGAACAACCCCGGCAGCCGCACAATACTGTGATCCGCAAACCGCGCCGCCACCCACCGCTCCAGCTCCAATCGGTGCCGCCCATACGCTTCCACCGGTTCCGGCACATCCTCCTCCGTCCCACGCACCGGCGCAGGATACACATCCACCGTCGAAATCAGCACAAACCGCCTCGCCTCCACCGTCACCAGCACCGCCTTCAATCGCTCAATCCCCTCCCGATCCCACTCCGGCTCCCGATTCGCACGCCACTTCACCGCCTGCACCCCCGCACACACCACCAGATCATACGCACGACCCGCCATCTCCCCGATGTCCGACGACCGGTAATAATCATCAAAGGCATGCTGCCGCCGCAGATTGCCGCCCACAAACCCACTATGTCCTATCAGTGCCGTTGCCATTGCTTTCTTCGTATTGAGTTCGCTCGCTTCTCTCCTCCATCTCTCCTCATCTCTCAACCCCGCCCGTCAGTATCTCCGCTACCCGCGGCACATTGATCGCACGGTTGAAATGCCGCTCCGCATACGCACGCGCCGCCGCTCCCATCTTCGCCCTCACCCCCGGATCCCGCGCCTCCCGCATTGCCGCCACATGCGCCTCCTCATCCCCGGGCGCACACACCCACCCGGCCCCGCTCTCCAGAATCCACCGCCCGATACTGCTCGTCGCCGATCCCGTGAACAGCACCGGCCGACCCGAAAAGAAAATCCCCTGCAGCTTGCTAGGCACCATCGTCCCATCCCATCGCGGATCCAGCGACGCCAGATGCACATCCCCGCTCGCCAGATGCGCCGGCAATTCCTCCTGCGCCACATAATCCCCCATCGCAGGCACCGCTCCTCCCCACTCCCCCTCCCTAACCGCCATCTCAACCTCACGCCGCCGCCCGCCTCTCCCGAAAAACGCCAGCCGCACCCCCTCGCCGCTCAGCCGCCGCCCCGCCGCAATCACATCCCCGAAACAATGCCCTAATCCCATGTTCCCCGAATACAGAAACACCGTCTCCCCATCCCCCCACCCCCGCGCCTTCCGCAACGCCTGCGTCTCCTCAGCCCCCGCCGTCCGACCCGCCGTCTCCCACAACGCCACCCATTCAGCCTTCCTCCCAGCCACGCAATACACCCCCAGCTTCTCCGCCATATCCGGCCCCAACCCCAGCACCGCCACACTCCGCCGCCCCCCGAACCCAAATCGCGCCACCCCCCCAAGCATCCGATGCACCAGCCCACCCTCACGGATCATCCCGTGCCCCAGCATCACGTCAGGATACACATCCATCACCCAGTGCGCATGCCGCGCCCCCCTCAGCCAGCTCGCCACCCGCACCAGCACCGACAAAAACGGAGGCGTCGTCAGCGCCACCATCACATCCGGCCGCGGCCCCACCATCAGCAACCGCGGCACCATCGCCACATAATACGACGCATAATCCAGCAGCTTCGCCACCTTCGACGCGCGCCCGAACGACAACGCCTTCATCCGCCTCACCCGCACCCCAACATCTCCTCCCGTCTTCTCCCCCGAACCACCAGACCCCCCATATCCCCCAGTCGCCGCCAGCACCGTCACCAGATGCCCGCGCCGCTCCAGCTCCATCGCCACCGCCTCCAGCATCACCCCAGTCGGAGCCACGTCAGGCGGATAATACTGATTCGCAAATACAATATGCACAGTCTCAGTCGTTCAGCCCTCCACTCGCTTCACAGAACCCACCCGCGCCGGAACCCCGTTCACACTCTCCCCAGCACCCACATCCCGCGTCACCACCGACCCCGCACCGCACCGGCTCCCCGCTCCAAACGTCACCCCAGGTGCCACAAACGCCTGCGCCCCGATCCAGCACCCATCCCCCACCACAATCGGCCTCGTGATCAGATCAAACCCCACCTTCCCGAAATCATGCGACCCCGTACACAAAAACGCCCGCTGCGACACACACACACTCGTCCCCAGTACCACCCGATCCAGACTCAGTATCATCACCTCGTCGCCAATCCACACGTGATCCCCGCACTCAAACCGCCACGGAAACGTGATGTTCACACGCGACCGAATCACCACCCCTCGCCCCACCTTCGCCCCGAAGAACCTCAACAGCACCACCTTGATCGCAGAAGGCACCGGCAGCCACGTCCCGAACACCACCGCCCGGCACGCAAGCCACAACGCCTCCTTCCACCTCGGCACTCCACGCTGAAACTCCGGATTTCTAAACGTCGAAAGATCAATCATCGGTCTCATTCATTCGCCCGCTGCCCACTCATGCACGAACACCCATCGATCACACACCCCTTCCAGCCCCACCGCTAGCCTGCGTCCCAATCCACGGCCGCGGCCGCTTCATCCCCACCTTCGCTCTGACCGGAGACTTCGCCGGTTGCTGCATCCGCTTCAGCAGGACCACAAGACCAAGCCCGAAAAAGAAGGGGAACAACACCAGCAGCGAGATATCCCGCCCCAGATTGAACGTCAGAATCAACCCGCACAGATACAGCAGAATCCACACAGGATCGTTCCCCAGCAAATCCATCCTCGCAAGCAGTGCCGCCCACAGCGCCATCAGCAGCGCCGCCGCCAGAGGACCAAAAAACCGCCCGAAATTCACCACCCCCTGCCCGATCATCCCCGTCGAAATCGTCGCCGTCACCTCCCCGCTCGGCCCCAGCGCGGTCTGCCCGCGCGCAAGCGCATAATCAAGCCCGATCATCGGCTTGTTCTTCCAGATCGCCCTCGGAACAATGTTCACCAGCTCCGCAAAATACCGCTCCCCCCCATTCGTCTGGTACGTGCCAGCCTCAATCATCGAATCAATCCACGCCAGTTCCTCAAACATGTTCAACCCTTCATGCCGGGCATCCTTCTCACCCTTATTGCCCGACAACGCCGCCTTAAGGTCAAACTCCCACCCGCTCCGATTCGCCATCACCACCCCAAACCAGAAATTGATCACCGCAAAAAACACCGCCAGCACACCGAACTTGAATATCAAACCTCCCTTCAGCCGCAGAAACACCCACGCAAGGATCCCCGGAATCGCCGCCGCCAGCATCGAATTCCTTGTCCGATCAAAAATGTAATACGGAAACGCCAGGAGACAAATCACCAGCGCAATCAACCGCGTCGATGGCGACCGGGAAACCGCCGCAATCACCCCCATCCCAGCCACGAGGAACAACTGCAGATACCCAGCCAGCGAAAAGAAGGCCGAAAACCCGCCACCAATCTGACCCCGCGCCCAAGGATCGGCCCGACCTCTCACATACGGAGCAAACAGCCCGATCACATCCCCTCCCACTCGGTACAGCGCGATCATTGTCAGCACACCCCACGCCACAAACAGCCCCTTCGCCATCACCGTCACCCGACGCTGCAGATCCGGTCGATCAAAACGGCGCGTCTCAAGATACCGCAACGCAAAGCTCTTGCCCCTCAGCAGCCGATGATTCAACGCCCGGTGCACAGGCCTCGCCATCATCAGAAACCCAGTCACAAACAGCAGCACCTGCCACCACGCCGAATCCAGCGATTCATCCCCGATCGTTATCCGATAGCCCGAGTAGTCGTTGTAGAAAACGTCCACAAGGTACCACACCGTAGTCGTCACCAGCACCACCAGCGCAGGGATCCCCCAACCCTGCCTCCGCTCCCGCCACGCCCACACCCCGCCTCCAGCAAGTACCAGAAGCACCAGCCAGAACTGAAACGGCAGCAGATCAATCAATTCCATCTCTTCTTCTCCACTCCCAAAGTGGCTCTCATTCCTGTACTTCCACGCACGACGGACGCAAGCCGTTTCCCAGCACCCACCGGTACACCTCACCCATCTGCTCCGCCACCTGCCGCCACGTAAACCGGCTCTCCACCAGCGCCCGCCCCTTACCTCCCATCTCCCTCAGTCCATCCCCAGTCTCCGCAAAAAGCGCCCGCAACCCGGCCCCGATACTCTCCGCATCCGTCCCGATCCGCCGCGCCGCACCAGCCGCAAATCCCTCCGGAAGATTGCAGTAATCAGTCATCAGCACCGGCAGCCGGTACGCCCACGCCTCCAGCACAGACATCGGCAACCCTTCGCTGAAACTCGGCAGAATGAACGCATCCGCACGCCGCAGCAGCCCGTCCTTCACCCCCCCGAACGCCGGTCCGGAAAAGACCACCGATGCCGCCCCATCATCACTCCCCCTCCCATCCTCGCCCTCTCTCCCCCTCACGTCCGCCCAGCCAACCCCCAGATCGCTCGCCAATCGCTTCAACTCCGCTTCATGCCCTCCCTGATCCCATCCCGCAATCTCCAGCCGCCACCCCTCCACCGCACGGCTCCCCAACGCCGCCCACGCCTCCAGCACCCCAGCAAGCCCCTTCTTCGGATGTAGCCGCCCCAGAAACAGCAGGGTCTTCCGCCCACCCTCCCGGCGTTCTATCTCAACCCCCTCTTCGCTCGGCAGATCCACTCCATTCGGTATCACCGCAATCGGGTTCCTCGCCCCGTAATCCCGAATCGACACCGCCTCCGGACGGCACAAGGCATGCAGGCACGCCGCCTCCCGCAAATGCCGACGCTCAAACGCCACCCCCGCCAGCAGCTTCTTCCACCGCGAGTGCGCCAGCGCCCATCCATCCAGCATCCCGTGCGGACTCACCACATACGGCGTACCCCGTCGCGTCCGCTGCCGACGCACCGCAATCGACGGCTGGCTCCACAAGCCATGACTGTGCACCACCTCCGGCTTCCCCTCCTCAATCACATCCCCCAGCCCCGCACCCCACCGCATCCCAGGCACTTTCTTCGAAGCCACCTCCCGCAGCATCCCCTCAGGCCATCCCGCCAGCACCGTGCCCCCATCGGATAACCCCACCACCCGCACCCCCAGCCCAGCCTGCGCCTGCGCCCCCGCAAGCGCCTGCACCGCAATCGATATCCCCCCTCCCAGCGATGAACTGGAAACCGTCACATGACAAACCCGCACACTCATAACTGTTATACGAATCCCCGCACCACGCTCAACCCGCACCTGCTCCGCCGCCCGTCAGCACCCGGCCCAGGTCCCCGATCCCGAACCGCGGCAGCTCCACTTCGCCCCCACGCACACCATCCCGCGCCCGCAGGATCGCCGCCGCAATCGTCGCCGGCTCCTCGTCCTCCAGCAGCCATCCATTCACCCCATCCGTCACCGCCGCACCGCAGCGCCGCGACGCAATCACCCTCAATCCGCTAGCCATCGCTTCCAGCTGCGTCAGCGCATACCCATCCGACAGCGTCGGCAGTATGAAAACATCCGCATCAGCATAAACTCTCCCCACCGCACTCCTCGGCACCGGCCCCACCCACCTCACCTTCGGCAAATCCCCCCACGCCTCAGGATCAATCTCACTCGGCCCAGCCAGCGTCAGCTCCACCGGCTCGTCACCCAGCAACCGCATCGCCTCCAGCAACCGGCCCACCCCTTTCCGCAGATTAATCTGCCCCAGAAACAACACCCGAAACACTTCCCCCTTCACCTCCCCCTTCACCCGCCCAGCCGCCGCACTCTCTCCGTACACCAGCGGCACAACCTCCAGCTTCCCCTCCGGCACCCCCTCCTTCACCAGACAATCTCTCGACCACGCCGAATTCACAATCACACGGTCCGCCAGCGCCACCTCCTCACGCCACGACTC
>JAIXVE010000180.1 GCA_027483175.1 Verrucomicrobiaceae bacterium
GCCGCCGCGTCACGCCAACCCCGAACAGCGCCGGCAGCATCAATGCCACCGTCCCCGCAGGCTCAGGCACATAATGCGTCTGATAACACCAATCCGTCGCCGGTGCCACCCAGTCGCCTCCCGTCCCACCGGTCTCCACCCCTCCAAACACCACCGTCTGCTCATCCGCCTCACAGAACATGCTCCACGTCACCGCAGGCGTCGTCTGATCACTGAACGTCGTGTCAGGAATCACCCAGTCATCTCCTATGCTCGCCGCATCATCCGTCACCAGCAGCCACTCCCCAAACCCAGCCAGCGATCCCCCGTCCCTCGCCCACATGTACACCTGCGCCCCAGCCTCAAACAAACTGTTGTTCTCAAGCACCACCGACCCGGAAAAATTCGCAGACGTCACATCCCCGCCAGGCGCAGGATTGTAACTCGTCGCCCCAAGACTCAGCCAGTTCGCCCCCCAAAGCCCCAGATTCGAAACCGTCGGCACAAACCCATTCGTGAAAATCCCCAGATCCACCACAAAATCCGACGTCCACCCACTCACCCCGTCACTCTGCAGCGCCGTCGCCCCAACCTCCCCATCCCACACAATCGTCACCGCCGCCGCACTTCGCTCCACCGCCACACCCATCAGCACACAGGCCACCACCATCAGCATCCTCACCAGATGAACCGGCTTTCTCAGGGTTTGCACCAGCCTCTCGCGGTTCGAGGCAGGGGATTGTTTGCAGAAAGTGTCGGGTGTTGCTGAATGAATCATGCTTGGGTCGAAGAACCGGGAACGCGGGGGCGTCCAATGACCCAGCATTTCCAGGATGCAATACCTGGTGCCTGGTACCCCCCTCACATTTGAGGGGGTTCCTGCGCTCCAGAACGACCGTACCCAGCCAGCCCGCAGCTCGCCGGGACACCACTCGCATTACCGATCAAGATCCGACCACCTCCGGATCGCCCGAAGTCACAACCACCTCATACCCATCTACTTGCACCACAGTGATCACTGAACCGAATCGGAAAACCCCGCCTCCGGTGGCGCACCGCTCGTCCTCAGGAACAAGCCGCATCCCCCACTCTCAATCTCGCCCAGAGGCGAAAATGAAAATGACTCCACGATACAAGATTTCTCAGGCTCGTCCGCCCCCCCAACCATCACGGCACCCACGGCAGCGGCATCACGTAGTCAGGATGCGCCACCCTCGGGCAGTAGTACTGGCTCCGCAGTGGCCTGAACAATAGGTCGGCTCCCGTGTTCGGAAGGCTGCTGTTCCCCGCCCGCGTGTACTGATCGCGCGTCGTCGTCTTCAGGTAATAATGCACTTCCTGCGTCAGCGACCCCATCGTCGTGTCGCCACCCCAGAACATCACCTGATCAGCCGCCCCGGAACTCGACGCCCCCGTGAACGGCACCGCACTCGCAGTCGTCGGATTCAGCAAGCCGCGCCCGATGATGCTCGCCGCCACCGGCCATGGATTCGATCCCATCCGGCAACCCGCCGGCAACGGCATCGCAAACTTGTTCGCACGCACCCCACCCGAAATCGTCCGCGTCAGCACCGCCCCAACCGTGCCCGCCGAACGCCGGTGCACAAACAGCGCCGCCGATGGATCAATCAGATACCCGGCCTGGCTCCCCGCCAGCAGGTTCCCAGCCATGATCCATGTCGGTGT
Organism: Verrucomicrobiaceae bacterium; assembly: GCA_027483175.1. Taxonomy (GTDB): domain Bacteria; phylum Verrucomicrobiota; class Verrucomicrobiia; order Verrucomicrobiales; family V1-33; genus V1-33. Next base: position 1,666 of record JAIXVE010000180.1, read on the forward strand.
CCCGCTCAGATCCAGCAGCGAAATCGTCTTCCACGTCGCCGTCTCCACATCGTAAACGATCAGGTAATCCGCAGTCGCCGCACTCACCCCAGCCGTGAAATCCGCCGCCGGGAACTGCTCGCCCAGCGTCTTGTACGCCCGGATCACATAGTTCGCTCCCAGGAAGTCCGCCGGCACCGCCACCGTGTTCCTCCCACTCACCGTGTCAATCACCACCGACGTCCCCGCCAACCGCGTCGCCGCAGTATCCACATGGAACCGATGCCCTTCCAGCGCCCCATTCAGCATCTCCACATAATATCCCTTCCCGGCCGTCAGCAGGCTGCTGAAATTCGTCTGACCAAGCGCCGCACTCGCACTGAAACGGCTCGTCAACCCAACCCCCGTCACCGCTCCAGCCGCTCCCGTAACCACCGGGCAACTCTCAAACGGCAGGCTCGCACTCTCGCAATTCACCCGGAAACTCTGGTCCATCCAGCCTTCCACATTGCTCCGCACGGTCTCCCCTGCCCCAATCGTCCCACTCTCATCAATATCCACCGTCACCACCGACCGCACAAACCCATACCCGAGATTCAATCCCGGCAGCGCCTCAAGGTTCGCATACGTCGCCTTCACCGATCCATCCGGATTGTTCGTCAGCACCGCCGTCAGCCCGGAATCCGTCCATCCCGCTCCATCCACTCCACTGTTCCGCAGATCAGCAATGTACTCTAACCGATACGTCACTCCCGTCGCTCCCGCCACCTGACGCACCGTCGCATCAATCGTCCCATCCCCGTTGAACACCAGATTCACCGGGCATTCCTGCACGCCGCTCGACGCATTGAAGCAGTACACAAACTCCTGCAGATTCGTCCAACGGTCACCGTCAGGGTTCTGTGTCGGCCCATTGCTCCCACCCAGAGGATTCCGGATCTGCCACTCCGCCCACGTCGGCGGACAGATCGCTTCCTCAATGAAGTAATTCCCGTCATCCACCTCGCCCGCCGCAATCGTCGCAGGGATCACGTTGTCCCCCGTCAGCACGTTCGCCACCACATCCGTATCGGAAGTCACATCCGCATCACTCACCGTCCGGTACCCCGCAGGCTGCACCTCGACAATCAGATAGCTGCCCACCGGCACCCCACTGAACACATACGCTCCCACGGTCCCGGAAACCGCACTCGTCGTCGTCAGCACCGGTGTCCCGGAATCCGGCAGCCCATCCTCGTCCGCATCCGCAAACAACTGCACCGTCACCCCGCCAAGCCCAATATCACCGTTGCCATCACGGTTCGAATCCACCCAAACCCGGCCCGAAATCGTTCCGGACGGGCAGTATCCATCATTCCCCGCACTCGTCGTTACTCCACCCACCGCTGTCACACTCGTCGGATCCGTCCCCTCGGTCTGCACCACTCCCGTCGGGAATTGCGCATCGCTCTCATCAACATTCGCCGTCGTCAGCCCCGGCGGCACCGTCACCACCCAGTTCCCCGACGCATCAGTCGTCACCCGCAGCACCGCACCATTCACATCCGTCACCACCACATCCACACCGGCAAGGTCCGCCTCCCCAGAACCCTGCGCTCCGTTCCCGTCGGCATCAATATAAAGATGCCCACTCACCGTCGCACTCCCCTTGAACCCGAAGTCAGCATCCACACGACTCTGGTTCTCGAGCAGTGTCACACTAGCACTGTACGGCAATCCCGTCGCCGTCCCGTCAAGGTCGTAGCTCGCCACAAAATTCGCCGGCAGCGTCCCTTCATCCACCGCCACCACATACGGCGCTCCAATCGTCGGCCGCGGCGTCAGGCCCGTGAACACATAAGCCCCGCTCACCGATGTCAGCACCGATGGCTCATTCCCATCAGGCACGCCATCATTGTCCAGATCAATGAACACCCGGACACCAGCCATCGCCGGCTCACCCGCATCCTGCACGCCATCCCCATCCACGTCATACCACACATAGTCCCCGATACTCCCGCTCCCCTGATACCCGAAGTCAGCCGTCAGCACCGCAGGCACCAGCGTACTCACCGTCACCACCGCCCGGGCATCCATCGTAACATCAGGATCCCCCGTCACCACCGACCCGTCAGGGTCAGTCGCCGGATCAACCGCCACCGTGTACGTCCCGTAGGCTAGGTAATCAAACAGATAACCCCCGGCCGCGTTCGTCACCACAGACGGCTCTCCCACATCCCGATTGCTGTCGCCATCAAGGTCAAGATACACCCACACTCCCGCCAGCGGCGGCTCCGTGGCACCCTGCACCCCATCCCCATTCATGTCGTTCCACACCCGGTCTCCGATCTGACCACTCCCACGATAACCGAAATCAAGATCAGTCACCACATCCCCCGCAGCAATCACCGCCGTCGTCCGGTGATTCAGCACAAGGTCCTTGTCATACGTCTGGCTCAATCCAGCAGGCAGCGTCGCCGTGTTCACCGACACCGTATAGCTGCCCCCCTGAAGCCCGGCGAATGAATACTCGCCCGCCGCATTCGTCGTCGTCTCCACATCCCCCATCCCCGGCTCGTACACGCCATCACCATCCACATCGAGAAACACCTTCACCCCGGCAAAGAACGTCTCGTCCACGTCCGTCACCCCATCCGCATCACGGTCACCCCACAGGTGCCCGCCAATCGATCCATTGCCCTTCAGCCCGAAATCAATGTTCGTCACCGGTGCCGTCAGCACCACCACCGTGATCCCGTCCACCGTCACATCCGGATCACCCGTCACCGTCGTCCCCACAGGAATCGTCAGCGGATCCAGCATCACTTTATACGTCCCCGGGAACAACCCTCCGATCACATAACCGCCCGACGCATTCGTCAGCGCATACGGTTCCTCAGGATCACGAACCCCGTCGCCATCCCGATCAATGAACACGTTCACACTGCTGATCCCCGGCTCCGTCACCCCATCCTGCACCCCGTCACCATCCCGATCATTCCAGACGATATCTCCAATGCTCAGGTTCCCCTGATACCCGAAATCGGCCGTCACGTGCGTGTCCGCCGCCCCAAGATTCACCGTCGTCCAGTGGTTGAACACCCCATCAGGATCGCCCGTCTGCGTCGCCCCAGCCGGCAGGCTGCTCGCCAGCACCGTCACACGATAGCTGCCAGCAGGCAGATTCCCAATCACATACGCGCCAGCTCCATTCGTCACCGCCGACGGCTCGTTCGCATCAAAATTCCCATCCAGATCAATGTCCAGATACACAGTCACTCCGCCCATCGGCAGTTCATCCGAGTCCTGATTCCCGTCCCCATCCGCATCGTTCCACACATAATCACCAATACTCGAAACACCGCGATACCCGAAGTCCGCATCAGCCACACTCTGCCCCGCCGTCACCACCACACTCGTAACGTGCGCACTACCCGCCCCGTCACGGTCCAGCGTCGCCACCGCCCCACCAGGAAGCGTCGTCGTGTCCACCCTCACCACATAAGTCCCCGGAACAAGCCCTGACAACACGTACGCTCCAACGCCACTCGTCACCGACGCATTCTCTCCCACATCATACGTCTGGCTCCCGTTCGCATCAACATACACGCGCACTCCAGCCAGCGGCGGCTCTCCCGCATCCTGCACCCCATCGCCATCACGGTCCATCCACACATAGTCACCAATCGATCCCGTCCCGCGGTCCACGAAATTGTTGCCATTGTCAGTCTCCCCAGCCGCCAGATTCACCGGCACCACGCTGTCCGTCTGACTCACATTCGCAGCATCCGCTGGCGACCCCGGCGCATCCGCCGTCGCATCCCCATCCGCAATGCTCGCATACCCCGCCGGATCCACCTCCACCACCACATAACTGCCAGGCAGCACATTCACGAAACTGTACACTCCCGCACCATCCGTCACCGCCGTGTCCAGCACCGTCGCGTTGTCCGCCACCCCGTCATTGTTGCTGTCCGCATACAATTGGACCGTCACCCCCGCAAACACCGCGTCCGCCGTCCCATCATTGTTCGTGTCCCGCGACACCGCCCCCGCAATGCTGCCATACTGCTCCTCCACAAAATTGTTCGCCGTATTCGCAGCCCCGGCACTGACCACAATCAGCACCTGGTCCCCAATCACATTCAGATCCCCGCCGTCCTTGTCGCTCACCGACGCATACCCCGATGGCTGCGTCTCCACCACCCGGTAACTCCCCGGCGGCAGCCCCCCGAAGCTGTAACTCCCATCGACCGCAGTCGTCGCCGTCGTCGGCTGCACACCGATCAGGCTCAAATTACTGTCAATATCCGCACCGCTCCCATCCTTCAGCGTCACCACCACCCCAGCAATCCCCGTGTCGCCAGTGTTGTCATTGTTCGTGTCCGCCAGCACCGCCCCCGTGATCGATCCCAGACTCGACGTCGGCACAAACCCGAAGTCCTTCGTGTTATCCGTCTCCCCGCCACTCAGCACCATCAGCGGACCCGAAACCGCACCGCCACTCACCGTCTGAGTGCCATTGTCGTCATTGTCCGTTCCATTGTCCGTCGCCACCGTCACCATACTCGACAACGGTGCCCCCGCCAGCGCACCAAACACTCCGAAATTCGATACCGGAATGTACAGCGTGTAACTCCCCGCAGGAATCCCCACAAATCCATACGCCCCACCCCCACTCGTCACCGTCGTCATGTACGGCACTCCCACCCCGGGCGTCTGGCTCGATTGATACAACTGCACCACCACACCATCGATCCCACTCTCACTCCCGCTGTCAAAGATCCCGTTATTGTTCACGTCGCTCCACACCAGGTTACCGATCGTCCCCAGCACCGCAGTGTTGTTCGAATCAAGGAAATTATTCCCCGACGCCGTCGCCGACGCCACCACAACCACCGGAATCCGGTCATTGTTCGGATTCACCGTGTCCGCCGTACTGAAATAACCGGACGGATTCGTCTCCACCACCACATAATTCCCAGGCGGCAGGGTCGAGAACGAATACGTCCCCGTACCAGTCGTCGTCACCGACGCCCCGAAAACCTGCCCGTCCGACGGATCACCATCCCCGTTCGGATCCGTGTAAAGCGTCAGCACCGCACCCGCCAACCCGCTGTCCGCATCCGCAAAACTCCCGTCCCCATCCGTATCATTCCGTACCTGCCCGCTGATCGCCCCGTAATTCGCAGGATTGATATAGAGATCAAGGAAGTTGTTCCCCGCATAGGTCGTCAGCGCCACCACACTCACCGGTATCCGGTTGTCATTCGCACCAGCCGTATCCGCCACACTCACATAGCTCAGAATGTCTTCCTCAACCACCACATAATTCCCCGCCCCAAGGTTCAGGAACTCATAATAGCCAGCACCATTCGTCGTCGTCACCTGCTGCACCGACCCATCACTCGGATCACCATCCCCGTTCGGATCACTGTACAGCTTCACCGTCACCCCCTGCAGCGCCACATCGCCGCCACCAAACCCGGACACTCCCCGATCCTCATACACATAACCGGAAATCGTCGCCGACAATGTCTGCAAACCCGCACTGCTCGAAGACGGCGGCACTCCGTCCCCATTCGCATCCACCGCAAAATTCACCGCCGCTACGTTCGTCGCAGGATTCGCCGCACCCACTACTCGCAACGTCACATTCACCGTAAACGTCGCATTCACCGCAAGGCTCCCCGCCCCGGTAATGTCATTCCATAGCAACGACCCAGCACCAACACCATCCGGAGCCACCGTCGCCGAAACATACTCGAAATTCGCCCCGCTGAAGGTATCCTCCAAAGGCACCGTCGTCAGCGCCGTCGTCCCCGTGTTCTGCACACTGATGCTGAACACCACGCTGTCCCCCTTGTTCGCAGGCCCCGGATTCGGACTCACCAGCGTCTTCACCACCGTCACCGCCGGACGCGTCACCACCACCGGCGACGACGACGACGCCGTCGGCCCACCCCCAGTCGTCACATTCACCGTATTCGTCGCAGGATTCGCCGCCGTCACCCCAGTGAAATTCACAATCAGATCCACACTCTGTCCCGACGCCAGCGGCCCCACATTCGTCCACGTCAGGCTGCTCCCAGTCACCGTGCTCGGCGCAGGACTCGCAGAAACATACCCCAGCGCCGCAGGGAAGGAATCCACCACCTGCACCGTGCTCAGCAGCGTGTTCCCCGTGTTCGTCACCCGCACCCGGAACTGCGCCGCCTCTCCAATCACTATCTGCCCGTCCGCAGGCGAAAGCAGGGTCTTCGTCACCGACACCCCAGCCACCGCACTCGGAATCGACGCCGAATCCACAGACACATCCAGCGGATCCGTCGGATCCACATACGTCACATTCATCACCGACCCCGCGATCGCATACAATGTCCCGTTGTTCACCGTCCCCGCCACCGTCCCGCTCGCAGGAATCGTCGCCACAAACACCCCCGTATTCACCCCTGTCTCCGTTAACGTCACCGTCTCACTGTCCCCCGTGCTGCTCGTAATCACCACCGTCACCGTCTCCGCCACCAGCGTGTTCGTGTTCTGATCCACATCCGTCACCCTCACAGACACCGACTCACCCACCGCATACACCAGCGTACCCGGCCCGTTCAGCCCAGTCGTGAACTCCGTCACACTTGGCGTCCCCAGATCCCCACCAGACAATGGCACCGAGATCGACCGCGTCGCCGAAATCGTGTTCTCAAACCCTTCCCTCGCCGTCGTCGTGATCGTGAACGATCCCTGCGTCGATCCCGTCACCCACACATACTCATACGTCTTCGTCGCCGCAGTCGTGTTCACCACATTCGCCGCCGTCAGCGTCGTCGTCACATCGCCAGCCGACCCAGGCCCGTCAATCACCAGCCCCATGCTCGTGATGTCATACGCCCCAAACGGATCCCCAGCCGTCGCCCGCACATACACCGTCTGCCCAAGCGCCGGCGTCACCACCGCATTCCCACCGGGATACGGCGCATCATACAGCCCTAGCGAATCATTGTGAATCACCGTGCTCGTCGGCACCGTCAGGACCGACGGATAAGTACTGCTGTCATACAAAACCGAAAAGGACGGCGCACCCACATTCGTCACCGTCGTCCATAGCGCTTCTCCCGTCGCAAGGTTCGCCGTGCTGCCCAGCGCCGCACTCCATTCCAACCGGTACACCGCACTCGACGACGCCGGAAGAATCGGTACCGCCACCATCGCCCAGTCCTGCGTGTTCCCCGGCGACGTGTAGGAATGCGTCACCGACGCCGCTCCAAGCTCCGTACTCGCCGCTCCCGATACCGCACCAACCGCCCCACCCGTGATGTTCCACAGGCTCGTCTGATCCACAGACACCGTCACCGCCGGCTGCTCATCCCACGACGATGTCCCGTACACCAGCTGCCCAGCCGCAGAACTCACCGCCATACTCGCCGTCGCACCAGTCCCGCTCGTCTTCACCGGCGTCCCCAGCGGCGTCGTCTGATTCACCCCCGTAAACGTCGTCGCCCCCACCACAAGGCTCCCCGCCCCACCCAGCGTCACCACCACATTCGCAGGCCCAGCCGGTGGATTCACCATCCGGTAAATATACGAAATCGTATCGTCCCCAGCCCCACCAGATCCAGAAATCTGCGAATCCACCAGCGTCATCGCCACCCCGTTGAACGTCACCCCGCTCATCGACGGCGGATTCCCCGTGTCCGTCACCGCTCCAAGCCCCACCGACACCAGCAGCAATCGATTGCTCCCGCTCCCCGGCGTATGCGAAAAACTCAGGCTCGTCGTGTTGTTGCTGCTGCTCTGGCTCGTCGACACCGCCGTAATCGTCCCGCTCCCCCCACTCACAAGGGTCGCCGTCGGATTCGTCAGGGTCGCCATCGTCGTCCCGCCCTTCCCAACCGTCGCAGTCACCGACGGCGTCGCCGCCAGCGTCCCCCCAGGCACATCCACAAACGCCGTCACCCCAACCGTTCCACCCACTGGCATCGTAAACGGCTCCGCAAAATTCGGCGTCTGCGTGAACGTCGCCGCCCCACCCCCCACGCCACTCGCCGGCCTGATCGCCACCACCCCAATCGTCCACGTCCGCGAGTTACTAGCAGTATACGCCGGCGACACAGCCGCCGCTCCCGCCATGAAACTCGTCGCCGCATTCACATACCGGTTGTTGTTGATCACCCACAACGAGGTCTGCGACCCACCCACACTGATCGTCCGGTCCGTATCCCCCTGCTCAATGCTCCCCACTGAATACACCACCTCGCCACTCGCTGACGCATACGCAGCACTCAGCGCAATCGCCGTTCCCGTCGCCGTGCGCGAACTGTACGTCCCCAGCGGCGTCGTCTGATTCACCCCCGCAAACGTCGTCGCCGACGCCACAATCGTCGCACTCGACGACGTCACCACCACGTTCGCAGCCCCTGTCGTCCCGATCGACGCATCCATCAGCCGGTAAATGTACGAGTTCGTATTGTCCCCCGCCCCACCGGACACACTCCCCACAAGGGTCATCGCCGTCCCGTTGAACGTCACCCCGCTCACCACACCCTGCGTCGCCGCATTGTCAGGGCTCCCCGTCGCCACCGACACCAGCAGCATCCGGTTGCTCCCGCTCCCCGGCGTATGCGCAAATGTCAGGCTCGTCGCCGATGCCGCCTCCGTCGTACTCCCGCTCGTCGTCGTCCCACTCACCGATATCGTCCCGGCCGACCCAGTCCCCAGCACCGACGTCTGCGACGCCACCGTGTCCACCGGTGTCTCACTCCCCGGTGCCACCCGGTCCATCGCCCCGGTCGTGTCCCCGTCCCCACCATCCGTCTCGAAATACAGCTGCTTCTGCAGCCCCGAGGCCCCCGTGATCAGCGCCGTATCAGGACACGTGTCGCCAAACACCGGGTCCGTATGCGTCGCAGAGATCGTATCCCCAGGCTGCACCATCAGCGTCCCGTCATCCTGACCAATCCCCTCCGAACTCGACGATGGCAGCGCCGCCGTGTTCCGGAAAACCCCCGTGTTCACCCCAGTCTCCGTCAATACCAGCGTCTCCAGATCATCAACCGAACTGTTGGATACCAATACCGAAATCGTCTGCACCGTCGTGGCGCTCGTGTTCGAATCCGCGTCCGTCACGGTCACATAGATGCCGTCCCCAGGCGCATAATTCACCTCAACACCCGACGCATTCGTCAGCTTCAGCGTGCAAGCCACCGATCCTCCAGTCGTCGGCACAGTCACCGTATCCGTCGCCTTCACCCCCGGCGACGACGGAACCGTCACCGTGTTCGTAATCGTCCCCGCCGCATTGATCGTCGCACGGAACTTAATCACCGTCGTCGACCGGCTCGGCACAATCGGCACAAACAACCCGCTCTCATCCATCGGAAAATTCGTCACCCCGGCATCCGCCACCGCATTCCCATCACGCGTCGTCGACGCATTCACATAGGTCAGCGACGCCGGCAGCGTGTCCTGCACCGCAATCGCCGTCAGCGAGAACAGGCTCTTGTTCTCCAGCGTAATCGTATACTCCAGAACGTCATTCAAACTCAATCCGCTCGGCGCATTATCCACCGCAATCGCCGACACCTTGCTGATCACCGGCACCGGATAGTTCGGCAGCGTATTCCCTAGGTCCAGAAACGGCAGCGCCGGCCCAGCCACCGATGGCTGCTGACCCCACGCACCCGTAATCAGCGTCCCGTCCAGCGTATACAAACGCATCGAACTCTGGTCACGGTCCGGATCATACACCGTCGTCACCGTCAGCGGGGTCACCGTGATCGCCGTATCATACTTCCCGCCATTCGCATCTGTCAGCGGCCCCAGCCGATCCCCGTTGTAATCCACATAAATCGTCGTCGCCCCCACCGACGTCACCCACACAGGATTCCCATTCTGCGTCCCGTCCGAACTCCCCGCCCCCCAACCCACCCCAATCTCCGTCGACAGAAATTCCTCCGGCACAAACGCATAACCCCAGTCATGCACGTTGTTCGCCGTCGGCTCCGCCCCCACCATCCCCACACCCCAGAACGGCTTCCCGCCATTGCTGTAAAACCGCGCCGCAGAATTCAACGGCATCAGAAACCGCGAACTGCCCCGCGCAGGCACCGATATCGTCCCCGTCCCCACCCGCGTCGTGTAATTCACCGTGATCGCCGACGTGTCAGGATTGTGCAGATAGACATACGTGTCATCCCCATCCGGTGCCGTCCCCACCGGCGCATAATACTGATCAGACCACTTCGCCAGCGGCGGCACGTTCGCCCCGCGGGTCTCGTAATTCGCCCCGATGTCCCCGTAAAACTCAATCACCTGAATCGCCTTCGTCGACGTAATCGTCGCCCCAGTCCGGATCCCGGAATTCACCAGATAGGATTCCCCCTGGTTCAAGGTCACCGTGATCGACCCGCCCGCTCCCGGCCCGTCCGCATCAATCGTCACCACCGTCCCGTTCGCCGCAGCCTGTATGTACGCCGAACAATGCTCGAACATCGAACTCGTCGCCGGACTCGGAAACACAATGTCCTCACCCACCGGCAACGCAAAAGACGTCCCCCAGTCCGCCACCGGCCGCACTTCCACCGAATTCGCCAGCAATGGCCCCGGATTCGTAAACCATGCCGCCCGCGTCATCACTATCCCATAAGTCGACCCCACCCGGTCCCGCCCGTCAAACAGCAGCGTCGCCGCATTCCGCGGCAGCGTCACGTTGTTCCTCATCAGAATCAGCGCCCCAGCCGCAAATGAAGTCGGATCATTCGCAAATCCCGGCGGCTTCCCGTTCGCATTGTTCCCATCACCCCAGATCTGCGTCGTCACCTGCGTCGGATTCCCCAGATCAGTCTCATACCCGTCTTCCCACTGGTCATAAACCACCTTCGTCCCCGGAATCGGCACCGTCACCGCAATCACCGTGTCCGTGATCGAATTGATCGCCGGAGCCAGCACCGCATAATCCTGCCTCAACTGCGCCTCAGGCTGCGGCACAAACCACTCCTGCACCACCGGCAACGCCCCCGCCACCCCGGCAAACAATCCGGAAATCAACGGAATCACCCACCCAGCCCGCATTCCCGGCAGTCGCCGCGCCACCAGTGAGTTCCCTCCTTCTCGCAAGTTAGTCTCTGATTTCATCGCTGCTTTCGTTAGTTCCGCCCGGTCACTCCCGCATGGAGCCCCCGCGCGTTGGAAAAATTGCTTCACTCTCAACATTGCTTTGCTTTTTGATGCCTTCTCATGGCGCGGTTCCCATGTGCCCGCAGCGAGAATTCCCGCCGCCACACGCCTCCCGCACCCTTTCTTCACCCCACCGCACGTTTGGTAATTGCCCGTCGCCGCGTCACGCCCAGCCCAAACAACGCCGGCAGCATCAATGCCACCGTCCCCGCAGGCTCAGGCACATAATGCGTCTGATAACACCAATCCGTCGCCGGTGCCACCCACTCGCCTCCCGTTCCCCCGCTCTCCACCCCTCCAAACACCACCGTCTGCTCGTCCGCCTCGCAGAACATGCTCCACGTCACCGCAGGCGTCGTCTGATCACTGAACGTCGTGTCAGGAATCAGCCAGTCGTCACCAGCACTCGCCGCATCATCCGTCACCAGCAGCCACTCCCCAAACCCAGCCAGCGATCCCCCGTCCCTCACCCACATGTACACCTGCGACCCAGCCGCAAACAGACTGTTGTCCTCAAGCACCACCGACCCGGAAAAATTCGCAGACGTCACATCCCCGCCAGGCGCAGGATTGTAACTCGTCGCCCCAAGACTCAGCCAGTTCGCTCCCCACGTCCCCAGATTCGACGTCGTCGGCACAAACCCATTCGCGAAAATCCCCAGATCCACCACAAAATCCGTCGTCCACCCACTCACCCCGTCACTCCGCAGCGCCCTCGCCCCAACCTCCCCATCCCACACAATCGTCACCGCCGCCCCACTCCGCATCGTCATCCCAGGAAAAAATACCACCGCCATCGCCAGAATCACCACCGCACGCCGACGCATCGCCCGCCAGCACCGCTCGCTCGCACGCTCTCCCGAATACTCGATTTGTTTAGAACTCATTGTGATCTCAATCTCTTTGTCAGTGGCTTTTCAGATCGCCCGAAGTTGGCATTTCCAGAAGGCAAATACGTCAACGAGTAGGCTCCGAGTTCCACCATGCAATACCTAGGACTAGGTATTCTGATGACATCCCCCTCAATTGGGTGAAACCCGCACTGCCTTTTCCTCACCATCCCGGATCCCATCCTATCAATCCCACCCGCCCGCCTCGCATCACCCCCCGCACTTAATCCAATCCCCATAATTCAAGCCTCCGGGCCACCCGACAACCCTCATCCCCACCCCTCCAGACACCTTCCCGCACCCCCAAGCTTTCGTCTTGATTGTCCGCGACAAGGTCGCACCGTGCCCTCCCTTGGCCAGGTCCATCATCCCGTGACCCAGCCAGGGAATTCCTCCGTAATGGTGGAAATCCACCACTCCAAACGCAACCATGAGCCTCCGCTGCCTGATCATCGAGGACCAACTGATGTTCGCTCAGTTGCTCGCTGGCGTGCTGCGCACCATCCGCGGTCTCGATGTCGTCGCCGCAGCTCACAACGTCGCCGACGGCCTCAATGCCTGCCGCCGCCTCAAGCCAGACCTCGTCATCCTCGATATCACCCTCCCAGACGGCAGCGGCCTCGAAATCCTCGCCTTCCTCGCCACCCACCAACCCTCCGCCAAGGTCATCGTCCTCTCCGGCGAAGCCAGCTCCCTCGTCCTCACCGCCGATCAACGCCACTGCGTCCGCGCCGTCGTCGACAAAACCAACGCCTACCAGACTCTCGGCCGCGAAATCTCCGAAATGTTCGAATCCTTCGGCCGCATCAAACCCCCAAACCCAGCCGGTGACCCCGCCGCCCTCCTCACCGATCGCGAACTCGAAATCTTCCGCTGCATCGGCCAGGGCATGACCAGCAAATCCGTCGCCGCCCACCTCGGCATCTCCGCCTTCACCGTCGATACCCACAGACGCAACATCGGCGCAAAACTCGGCATGACCGGCGCAGACCTCGTCCAGGCCGCCAGCGTCCACATCCGCACCAGCCTCGAACACGTCCCCAGTCAGCCCTCCTGACTCGGCCACCTCCCAGCTCCTCCCCATGCAGGGACTTCCCTCCTCCGCCTCGGCCACCAAGGCCCTCAGCCAGGAACAGGTCGTCTTCGAAATGATGGAACGCATCCCCGTCGGCACCTTCGTCCTCGAACGAAAACCCGACGGCTCCGCCGCCTTCACCTTCGTCAGCAGCGGTCTCCTCGCCATGATCAATGCCGACAGAGACTCCGTCCTCGCCGACCCGGACGCCATCTTCCACTCAGTCCACCCAGACGAAGTCGCCGACGTCATCGCCCGCAGCGAACACGCCTTCAATCATCACGCCCCCTTCCAATGGTCCGGCCGCGCCATCGTCAATGGCACCACCCGCTGGTTCTCCGCCGAAGCCTCCCCTCGCGAACGCCACGACGGCGTCACCATCTGGGAAGGCGTCGTCATCGACATCACCAGCCACAAAGCCGCCGAAGAAGTCGTCGCCCAGTCCAACCGCAAAATGAGCGTCGCCGCCCTCACCGCAGGCGTCGGCTTCTGGGAATACGACTTCAAAGAAAACCGCCAGGACTGGGACATCGCTATGCTCGCCCTCTACGGCCTCAAACCACACGAATTCACCGGGGTCTGGGACGACTACGTCCACCCGGATGACCTCGAACGCGTCCGCGAAGGAGTCCTCCGCTCCATGGCCACCGGCGACCGCAGCGAACAGGAATACCGCATCATCAGACCCAATGGCGAAATCCGCCACGTCAGCGCCATCTCCGTCGCCGGCCGCGGCCCCAACGGCGAACTCCTCAAACTCACCGGCGTCTGCTTCGATATCACCAAACTCAAACAAAGCGAAACCCGCCTCGCACGCATCATCGACGAACTCCCCATCCCCATCGGCGTCTGCTCCACCGAAGAATTCGGCACCATCCTCACCAGCAACAAGGCCTTCATTTCCACCTTCGGCTACTCCCCCGAAGAACTCCCCGACGTCCGCGCATGGTCCATCCTCGCCTACCCGGACGAAACCTTCCGCAACTACGTCTTCGAACGCTGGAACGCCAGCATCGCCCACGCCCTCGCCAACGGCGGCATGGTCGGCCCTCTCGAATACCCCGTCGTCTGCAAAGACGGCACCATCCGCGACGTCATCTTCTCAGGCGTCATCTTCGACAACATCATCACCGTCACCGCCCAGGACGTCACCGAACGCCGCAAAGCTGAACGCGAACTCACCGAATCCGCAGAACGCGAACGCCAGGCCGACGAACGCCGCCGCCTCCTCCTCGAAAAAAAACTCCGCACCAGCCTCGCCGCCGCCGCCGTCGCCCACGAAATCAATCAGCCGCTCAGCACCATCCTCATGCACACGCAGCTCGCGCTCGCCACCTTCGACAGCGCCGCCGCAGAATCCGGAAAACTCCGCACCCACCTCGCCGACATGGCCGCAGAAGGCGCTCGCATGGTCACCACCATCGAAAAAATGCGCAGTCTCCTCCGCAACGTCCAGACCACCCTCGAACCAGTCGAACTCTCCGGCGTCATCCACACCGCTCTCCTCTACAACAAAAACCTCCTCTCAGACCACCTCATCGAGGTCTCCCTCTCCGGCGGCCCAGGCCACCACTTCGGCGACTCCCCCTGCCGCATCGCCGGCGACGAAGCCCAACTCCAGGTCGCCATCGGCAACCTCATCCGCAACGCCGTCGACGCCATCACCTCCCACGCCTCACCCTCCCGCCGCATCGCCATCGACCTCATCCCCATGGCCAACTCCATCGAAATCGTCATCGGCGACAGCGGCCCAGGCCTCGACAACTCCCTCCTCGACAATATCCCCCTCCACACCACCAAACCAGAAGGCTCAGGCGTCGGCCTCTTCATCGTCGCCACCACCATCGAAAACCACGGCGGCTCCCTCAACGTCAGCCGCTCCCCTCTCGGCGGCGCAGAATTCCGCCTCTCCTTCCCTCGCCCTTCATGGGGCATCCGCTCTCGCTCCTGAATCTCCGATATTCAGGAACTAGAAAATATTCTGAGTTTCTAATTGAATCCCCGCCGTCCATTGCCAAGATATTCCCAGCTCAGCGAGTTTTCTCGCTGTTGCGTTGAGGGATTGAGGCGGTGCAGGGATTTGGGTTGAGGTACTCCCCTGCACCGCCTCATGATCATCCATCCTCCCCTCTCCTCCCCCTCCCTCACCCTCACCCCCCCAGGATCAAACTCAGTCCCGGGTTGACGGACACCAAAACACCCTTAAAGTGCCCATCCGAAGAAAAGCGGGAAGTGATTCCCGTTTTTTTGTTTTTACACCGCATCCACTTTTATGACCAGCGAACTCCTGGCCGTCTTCGATTTCTACGAAAGAGAAAAAGGCATCCCCCGCGACAAAATGGTGGAGGCCCTCGCCAATGCTATCCTGACAGCCGCCCGCAAGGTCATCGGTCCAGCCCGCGAACTCCGTATCGACATCGATCCAGCCAAAGGCACCATCAAAGCCATCGCCAAACTCCTCGTCGTCGAAGAAGTCACCCAGCCCTACGAGGAAATCAGCATCGCCGTCGCCCGTAAAATCGCCAAAAAACAAAAACTCGCCGCCGAACCAGTCGTCGGTGACGAAATCGACGTCGAAGTCACCCCGAACGACATGGGCCGCATCGCCGCCCAGACCGCTCGCCAGGCCATGATGCAACGCATCCGCCAGGAAGAAAAAGAACTCATCTACAAGGAATTCAAAGACCGCGCCGGCGATATCGTCCACGGCACCGTCCGCCGCTTCGAAAAAAGCGACGTCATCATGGACCTCGGCAAATTCGAAGGCGTCATCCCCAAAAAGGAACGCGTCACCACCGAAGACTACAGCATCGGCGACCGCCTCCGCCTCTACGTCGTCGCCGTCGAAAACGGTGCCCGCGGCCCCGAAATCATCCTCAGCCGCGCCCACCCCAATTTCGTCAAACGCCTCTTCGAAAGCGAAGTCAGCGAAATCGCAGACCGTACCGTCGAAATCCGCTCCATCGCCCGCGAAGCAGGCTACCGTACCAAAATCGCCGTCTTCTCCGCCGACCCCAAGGTCGACCCAGTCGGAGCCTGCGTCGGCATGCGCGGCGCCCGCGTCAAAAACATCGTCCGCGAACTCAATAACGAAAAGGTCGACATCATCAAATGGAGCGAGGACCCCAAGGCCTTCCTCAAGGACGCCCTCAAACCAGCCCAGATCGGCGACGATAAAATCACCGTCGACCCAGTCAATCGCCGCGTCTTCGTCCGCGTCCGCGAAGAAGACCTCTCCAAAGCCATCGGCCGCCACGGCCAGAACGTCCGCCTCACCAAAAACCTCATGGGCTGGGACGTCCAAGTCGAAAAAGACGAAAGCGCCCACGAGAAATTCGAAGGCCGCGTCCACGGCGCAGCCTCCGACCTCGCCGCTCGCCTCGGCATCGATACCGAAATGGCCGAAAACCTCGTCCGTAACGGCCTCGTCAGCCCAGACGTCATCGCCACCGCCGAAGCCGAAGACATCGCCGGTATCCTCGACATCCCCATGGATACCGCCGAAAAAATCCTCGCCAAGGCCCGCGGCCACTAATCCTCCTCCCACCCCTCAACCCTCCCGCGGCTCGTCCGCCCCTCTCAACCGCTCACACCAACGCTCTTCCCGCACTGCCCGGATCCGCGACGCTACGCATGCCCTCCAAACCAAAACCTTCCAGCGCACGGCCTTCAGACCCGGCCCCGTTCTCCCCGGCTAAGAAAGCCCCAGCTCGTGCTTCCACTCCCGCCGACACGCCGGAAGCACTCCCTAAACCCGTCCGCAAAACCGCGACGGAAATGAAAAGCGCTGCCCTCGACCTACTCGCCGAAAAACCAAAACGCGTCCGCATCAAACCAGGCGACGCAGAAGCCGCTCAAGCCGCCGCCCCATCCCCGGCCGCCCCAGCCCTTCCCCCACCTCCCGTCCGCCAGGTCCTCTCCCTCATCGACGGCGACAACAAAATCAAACGCCGCCGCCCGCTCGACCCGCTCCCAACAGAATCAGCCCCGGCAATCTCCGCTGAGCCTGCTCCAGAACCAGAGCCGATCCCAGCTCCCGCCGCCCCGGAATCCTTCGGCGACCCGGACAAAATCATCTCCATCAAACCCCCCATCATCGTCCGCGACCTCGCCGACCGCATGGGCGTCAAGGTCTTCGTCCTCATCAAGGACTTGATGGAACTCGACATCTTCGCCAACCCTTCCATCGCCATCGAAGCCGAGGTCGCCGCAAGGGTCTGCGAAAAACACGGCTTCCACTTCGAACGCGAAAAACGCAAGGAAGGCGGCGGGGTCCACAAGGTCGAAGAAATCATCGTCGCCCCCCCAGCCCCGGAAAAAGAACTCATCCCAGTCGAACGGCTCGAACCACGCGCCCCCATCATCGCCTTCATGGGCCACGTAGATCACGGCAAAACCAGCCTCATCGACTGCATCCGTAAAGCCAAGGTCGCCGCAGGCGAAGCCGGCGGCATCACCCAGCACATCGGCGCTTACTCCGTCGACCTCGACGGCCGACGCATCACCATCCTCGATACCCCCGGCCACGCCGCCTTCACCGCCATGCGGGCCCGCGGCGCCCACGTCACCGACATCGTCATCCTCGTCGTCGCCGCCGACGACGGCATCATGCCCCAAACCAAGGAGGCCATCGCCCACGCCAAATCCGCAGGCGTCAAAATCGTCGTCGCCATCAATAAGGCCGACCTCAAAACCGCCAACATCGACCGCGTCAAAACCCAGCTCCAGGAATACGGTCTCATGGCCGAAGACTGGGGCGGCGACACCATCTGCGTCCCCGTCTCCGCTCTCAAAGGCGAAGGCATCGACACGCTCCTCGAAGGCGCTCTCCTCGAAGCAGAAATGATGGAACTCCGCGCAGACCCCAACGCCCCCTGCCGCGCACTCGTCATCGAATCCCGTATCGAACCAGGCAAAGGCCCCACCGCCACGCTCATCCCCCAAATCGGCACGCTCAAAATCGGCACGCCCTTCATCTGCGGCCAGTTCTCAGGCAAGGTCAAAAGCATGCTCAATGACCGCGGCCAGTCCATCAAGGAAGCCGGCCCAGCCACCCCAGTCGAAGTCATCGGCTTCGCCGGCCTCCCCGGCGTCGGCGAGGAACTCATCGAAATGGAAAACGAACGCAGCGCCAAACGCCTCGGCGAAGAACGCTCGGAAGCCGCCCGTCTCGAAAAACTCGGCGGCCCACGCCGCGCTTCCCTCGAATCCCTCTTCGCCTCCGCAGAAGACGGTCAGCGCAAGGTCCTCAAACTCATCCTCAAAACCGACGTCCAAGGCTCCCTCGAAGCCCTCGTCGCCCAGCTGCGCGACATCAAATCCGATAAGGTCAGTCTCAACTTCGTCCTCGCCGGCGTCGGCCCCATCTCGGAAAACGATGTCCTCCTCGCCTCCGCCGCAGACGCCGTCGTCATCGGCTTCGGCGTCAAACTCGAAGGCAAGGCCGTCAAAACCGCCAAAGCCGAAGGCATCCAGGTCAAGCTCTACTCCATCATCTACGAACTCATCGATCAGGTCAAAGAAGCCATGCTCGGCCTCCTCGACCCGGAAACCCGCGAGAAAGTCATCGGTCACGCTCAGGTCAAACAGGTCTTCAAAATCCAGCGCGGCCGCGTCGGCGGTTGCGTCGTCACCGACGGCCGCATCTCCCGCACCGCCCGCGCTCGCGTCCTCCGCGGCCGCCAGGCCGTCTACGACGGCGGCTTCCAGACGCTCCGCCGCTTCCAGGACGATGTCCAGGAGGTCCGCAATGGCCTTGAATGCGGGATCCGCCTCGGCGACTTCAACGAATACGAACCCGGTGACGTCATCGAGTGCTACGAACTCGAAAAGATCGCCCAGTCTCTCTGATCCTTCTCTGATCCCAACTCGGCAGCTCCGGCTGCGGACAGCTCCCGCCGTCCGCTCCCCTCACCGCCCCCTCGTGCCACCGCTATGAAGAACCGCCAAGTCCGCGTGCGCGAGCTCCTCCAGCGCGAGCTGGGGGCCATGATCGCTCGCGACCACGCCTTCCCTGACGTCCTCGTCACCATCAACGACGTCGAACTCACCCCTGACCTCAAACACGGTAAGGTCTTCGTCGGCGTCATCGGCCCCGAACACAAAGCCCAGCACGTCGTCGATACCCTCAACCAGCGCCACGGCGAGTACCAGACTCGCATCAGCCGCCGCGTCGTCCTCAAACACACGCCGCGCCTCAACTTCCACCTCGATACCAGCGTCGAACGCGGGGTCCGCGTCACCGGCATCATGGAAACCATCGACCGCCAGCTCGCCGAAGCCGCCGCCCGCGAAGCCGCCGAGCCCCAGGACCCGGACAAGGCGCAGCCACCAGCCGCCGAGTGAAGCCCCCTCAGCTTCCCTCCCCCGGCTCCCCACACCACGCCATGTCCCTGCGCACCAACACTTCCCTCGACGCCATCACCGCGGCCTGCCACGCCGCCTCGTCCTGCGCCGTCCTCTCCCACTTCCGTCCAGACGGCGACGCCCTCGGCTCCACCCTCGCCGTCGGCATGGCCCTCGAAGCCCTCGGCAAACAGGTCACCTTCCTCAACGAAGACCCCGTCCCCTCCACTCTCGCCTTCCTCCCAGGAGCCGACCGCATCCGCCAACCCGGCTCAGACCCCATCAACGTCGATCTCGTCATCGCCCTCGACTGCGCCACCTCGGAACGCCTCGGCCCTAACTGCCGCGCCGCCCTCGCCTCCGCACCACAGTGGATCAATATCGACCACCACCGCTCCAACGAGGACTACGGCAACTGGCACTACATCGACTCCACCTCCCCAGCCACCGGCGAAATCGTCTACCTCTGGCTCTCCTCCACAGGACTCCCTATCACTAAGGCCATCGCGGAAAACCTTTACGTCGCCATCAGCACCGACACCGGCTCCTTCCAGTACCAGGGCACCACCGCCCGGACATACGAAATCGCCGCCGCCCTCGTCCGCCTCGGCGTCGACGTCGCCACCCTCAACCGCGCCACCTACGAAAACTTCCCGCGCCGCCGCGTCGAACTCCTCCGCGGGCTCTTCCAATCCATGGAAATCTCCCACGACGGCCGTGTCGCCTCGTGGGCCATGACCCGCGACATCATGGCCGCCTCCGGCGCACTCCCCGAAGACTCGGAAGGCCTCATCGACCACCTCCGCGCCATCGAAGGCGTCATCGTCGCCGCTGCCTTCGAAGAACTCCCCGGCCCGGAAGGCAAAATCCGCCTCAGCCTCCGCTCCAAATCCCCTCAACTCGACGTCGGCCGCGTCTGCGCCCGCTTCGGCGGCGGCGGCCACATGCTCGCCGCAGGCGCTCGCCTCACCGGCCCCCTCTCCAATGCCAGACAACGTGTATTCGAAGCCCTTGATGAAGCACTCGCTGCCTCCTAAAGCCCGTCCGCCGGAAACGGAAATCGACGGCGTTCTCCTCATCGACAAAGGTCAGGACATGACCTCTCACGATGTCGTCGCCGTCGCACGCCGCCGTCTCAACACCCGGAAAATCGGCCACTGCGGAACCCTCGACCCCATGGCCACCGGGCTCCTCATCCTCGTCGTCGGCAAAGCCACCCGCATCCAGGACCTCCTCATGTCCGAGGAAAAGGAATACGAGGGCACTCTCCGCCTCGGCACCTCCACTTCCACTCAGGACTCAGAAGGCGAAACCCTCGAAACCCGCCCCGTCCCAGATCTCTCCCCCACCCAGATCTCCGACGCCTTCTCCCACTACCGCGGCGACTTCTATCAGATGCCGCCCATGGTCAGCGCCATCAAAAAAGACGGGGTCCCTCTCTACAAACTCGCCCGCAAAGGCATGGTCGTCGAACGCGAACCCCGCCTCGTCACCGTCTTCCACCACCAGATCAAAAACATCGCCCTCCCTGACATCGACTTCCGCGTCGTCTGCAGCAAGGGCTTCTACGTCCGCACCTACTGCCACGACATCGGCGAACGTCTCGGCACCCTCGGCCACATGGCCGCTCTCCGCCGCACCCGCAGCGGCAACTTCTCCGTCAACGGCACCCTCACGTTCCAGGAACTCAAGGAAGCCCCCGCCCAGGACATCCTCGCCAAGGTCCTCTCCCTCCGCGACGTCAGCCGTCTCCGCGGAGCCTGACCCTAACACCACCCGCCGTCTGCCGCCATGAAGTCCCTGCACTCCATCGCAGACCTCGCCACCCTGCCCGGCCCGCTCCACCTCGCCGCCGGCTTCTTCGACGGCGTCCATCTCGGCCATCAGGAGGTCCTCCGCTCCGCCCGCCACGCCGCCGATTCCTCCGGCGGCTCCGCCGCGGTCCTCACCTTCGATCGCCACCCCGCCACCGTCATCCGCCCGGGCTCCGCCCCCCGCCTCCTCACCTCCACGCGCCACCGCACGCTCATCATGGAGCGTCTCGGTGCCGCCGCCGTCCTCGTCCTCCCCTTCGACGAATCCCTCGCCGCCCTCCCGCCCGAGGACTTCATCGGCCAGATCGTCCGCAACGCCCGCCCGCTCGGCAGCATCTCCGCTGGCACCGACTGGGCCTTCGGCCACGCCCGCTCCGGCAACATGTCGTCCCTCGCAGCCATGGGCAACGCCGCAGGCTTCGCCGTCCACGCCGTCCCCCCAGTCATCATCGACGGCGAACCCGTCAGCAGTACCCGCGTCCGTCTCGCCGTCGAAGCCGGTGACTTCACCACCGCCGCCTCCCTCCTCGGCCGCTCCTACTCCATCCTCGGCGATGTCATCCTCGGCCGTCAACTCGGCCGCAAACTCGGCTTCCCCACCGCCAACCTCGCCCTCGAATCCGAACAATTCCCCCCGTCCGGCGTCTACGCCGTCCACGTCGTCCTCGACTCCAAAATCCTCCCAGGCGTCGCCAACCTCGGCTTCCGCCCCACCGTCGATCACTCCACCTCCGTCCGCCACTTCGAAGTCCACCTCCTCGACTTCTCCGGCGACCTCTACGGCCGCACCCTCGACGTCCGCTTCGTCTCCCGCATCCGCGACGAAGTCCGCTTCGATTCCCTCGACGCCCTCAAATCCCAGATCCACCTCGACGCCCACCGCGCCCGCTCCATCCTCTCAGCCCTCTGAGCCCCCTCTCCAAAGTGTCACAAGCATCCTGCCTGTGACCTCTCCCTCAAGAGGTCTGTCCATCTGCCCCCAAAATGGCACGGGCATCCTGCCTCTGACCCCCTCCCTCAAGAGGTCTGTCCATCTGCCCCCAAAAGTGGCACGGGCATCCTGCCTGTGACCTCTCCCGCCAGCGCCCTGTCCTTTTGCTTAGCCCTATTCCCCTGCCAGCCATTCCCTTGCCACTTCCCCTCTGAGCCCCCTCACGGCCGCCGGAACCGGTAAAACTGACGCGCCTCCGCCCCAATCACCGGGGTCGGGCTACTCAAATCAGGCCGCGCCGTCCAATTCCCCAAGGTCCCCGAACTCTCCAGGGTCCACGCCGCATCCGTCCAGTAAATCCACGGCCTGCCCCCAATCTCCCCAACCCCCCACCGCCCCGTCGACGGTGCCGAAAACGACGCCGACAACGCCCCGTCCAGCGCACAGTCACTCGAATCCACCGTGTTCTGATGCACCTCGATCGCCAACACATTCAGCGCAGGAGCCGCATTCAGTACCGGCAGCCCGGCCCCGCTCAGCGTCACCGTATCATACGCCAGCTCATTCGCCCCGTTCCCCTGGAACCGACTCGATAGCTGATTGTAGAAAATCGCGCCGCCCACATTCGTCCCGGGATCCAATCCCCACGAAATCGGACTCACCCTCACGCCATTCACGTACACCGCCGCCCCGTCATCCGCCATGCACTCCACCTTCAGGGTCTGAATCAACGCCGGATCCGCCACCGTAAACGTCCGCCGCGCATACACCGTCACCGGCCGCTCCGTGATCGTCGTCCCAAACGTCAGCAACGCCCCAGTCGCCCCAATCGATCCCCATCCCATCGGTGCCGTCCGTGCCTTGTACCACGTCGCCGATTCCACAAACTCAGGATGCGTCCACGCCCGCCCCGACCCATCCGCCGTCGGCCACGGGGTCGCATTCGTCCACCCAGCCGGCGTCACCGCCGCATGATAACTCCACCCACCCGCACTCTTCCCCACGAACACCAGATCCGCAGGAGGCGGGCCCGACGGCGGGAAGTACAGCAACGGTGCCCCCGTCACCTCCCCGTTCACCGGATCCTCCAGCGTCACCACGATCACCCCATGCGGATTCGGCGACGGCAATGCCGCCGTAAATGTCTTCAATGTCTCCCCTGACACCCAGTTCACCGTCCCCGACGCAATCGCCGTCTCCTCCTCCGACTCCACCGCCGCCCGCCCCACCACCCGCCACTTCACCGACACCGCCCGCGACGAAAACGTGCTCAGCCTCACATTGAACGCCGCCGGCCACGCCGCCGTCGTTTCCTGACGCTTCGCCACCGGAAAATCAATCCCCACCGCCGACCCCGGCACCGGCATGAACCCCGCCAGCTCCCCACCGTCACTAGCCGGATTCCAAAGCGCATTCCCGCTGTCCTCCGCACCATTCTGCGCCGCCAGATCCGCACTCCGCGTCACCCGGCTGTTCACCATCGTGAACCGCTCGTTCGACGCCGTCCACCGGCTGAAATCCATCGCCCACGCATCCCGGAAATAATTGTATAGCAACAACGACCCGTTGCTCGTGATGTCCCCGATGTACTGGCTCGTCCCCGAACCACTCGTCCCGGAATTGTTCCCGTAATTGTCCCCGAACCTAGCACCCACCATGTTCCCAATCAGCGCGCAATGGCTCACCAGCGACCGCGGCCCGCCATAACCACACTCCATCCCCTGACCGCAGTTGAAATGCACCCCGTCATAACTCCGCGGCACCCGGTCCACCCCGGAATTTGAAATCGCCTCGTGCACCGCATTCTCAAACCAGCACCCGTAAAAATTCACCGTCCCAGCCCCGTCAGCTCCCGTATCCACCCCGTCATCCTTCGTCCACCCCACCACCGTCTTCCTCAGATTAAACGTCCGCCCCACCGGCACGAGATACAACCCGTCATTGTCCGCATCCAGAAACGCATCCGAATCCACATCGGTCCCCGGATCGGTCATCTCC
Organism: Verrucomicrobiaceae bacterium; assembly: GCA_027483175.1. GTDB lineage: Bacteria > Verrucomicrobiota > Verrucomicrobiia > Verrucomicrobiales > V1-33 > V1-33. The sequence goes on from JAIXVE010000180.1 coordinate 25,849, forward strand.
AGAAACGCACACGAATCAATCTCCAGCGCCGGACAGTTCTCCTGCTCCCCGCCCGTAATGCACCGCTGCGCTAGCACCCGCGTGAACAACAGCGACCCTCCCTTCGCCGCAAACGCCGCTCCCCGCGTCTGACTCAATCCCGTCGGTCCCACCAGCGCCACATCCGTTAGGCTGCACACCGCCCCCGGCGCTACCGCCACACACGGCTGCTGACTCCGGTGCGTCGGAAAATCCTTCGCCGGTTCCCCCGCCGGTGCCGTCCCGAACCAATTCTGATTCGCCCCCCAGCAGCAGAAAATCGCCCCGCTCGCCGTCAGCCTCGCCACGTTCGCCCCGCTCTGCGGCTGCAGCCAGATCCCTCCCCACAATGCACTCGTACTGTCAGGCGCAAACACCACCGGCGCACTCACCGTCCCATTGATCCTCACTTCCCCTCCCGGCCGCACCCAGAACTCCACCCCCGGCGCACACCGCACCACCGTCCCCGCCCCGATCGTCACCGTCGCCCCAGCCGCCACACTGATCGTCCCCGTCACATGAATCCTCGCGTTGCTCCCCCAGTCCTGACTCGACGCAATCGCCCCGCTCCGCACCGTCCAACTCGTCGTCGGCTCATAACTCACCGGCACACTCGCCGCTAACCCATTCACCGCCCCGTCAAAACTCACGCCGCCCGCCACCGTCGCTCCTGGCAATATCGTCGAACCCCACCCGCGCCGCACTAACACCGGATTCGCAGGATAATTCCCCGCCCGCACCACCCCGTTCAGAAACAACGGATCCCCCGCAGCCGCACCAGCACTCTCCCCCTTCGTCAGCCGCGCCACCACCGGCACCGGCAACCCCAGCGGATAAACCGCCGGTGCCATCACCGTCAGCCGCTGCCCCGCAAACGCCGTCGGCGCATCCATCACCAGCCGCCACGGCCTCATCGTCGGAATCCCATCCTCCGTGCTGCTCCGCTCCGGATTCCTCACAATAAACGCATACGTCTGCGTCTGCGGCGTCAGCGCAGGATCCGTCACCACCAGCTCATGATAACCAATCGCCGTCACCGCCGTCGCCACCCCCAGCGGAAACGCCGCCCCATCCAGAAACGCCGACGTCCCCGTCGCCGTTATCGTCACACTCGTCGCCGTGCGCGACCGATTCAGCGTCGTCGGCGTCACCGCCGCCCGCGACAGCGTCGCACTCAGCAGCAGCACCTGAAGGATTCGAAATGGGTTCATGCGGATCATCGGGGGTTTCCTCATCCTACCCGTCTCCCCGCCGCTGTCATCCGAAGGAAATGCCACATCCCCCCACCCCTACCGCCCTCTCCTCTCCGGCAGCTTCCCCCGCACCACCCCCAATCGATCCGCTCCTCCAACCTTCACCCCATCCACCAGCACCTGCATTCCCGCCCCGCGCCCGTAATGCGTCCCGTCCCGATCCCAAATCACCGTCAGCACCCGCCCATGATAAGGCACATGATCGAGACAGAACCAATCCCACTCACCCTCCGGCAGCAGCGGACTCACCTCCACCACATCATCCGCCCGCGGCCGCAACCCCACCAGCCCGCTGATCACCAGATCGCAGAAGGTCGAATGATTGTAATCCTTCCCGCGCTCGTCCGGTGCCTGCCGCCGCTGCTTCAAAAGCGTCCTCGCCATCCAGTCGCCCGTGTACGGATTCAGATTCTCATCAATCCAAGGCCGCTCGCTCTCCACCCGCTCCAACCCGCCCGCCCCATCATTCAGCGCCTCCAATCGCCCTCCATAAACATCCGTATACGACGCACTCGCCACCGCCCCCACCGCCGCATTCTCCCGCCCCGCCAGCACGCGCCACTCCAGCAACCCCGCACTCTTCCCAGGCGCACTCTGCACCTCTAACCGCAACGCCCCAGCCCGCACCGGGTCAATCTCCACCCGGTTGAACCGGTCCAGCGCCGTCCCCCGCACACCACGCACCGGCACTCCCTTCCACCCATCCCCGTCCTTCATCATCACCCGCCACCCCATCGGCGCATCAATCCCCTGCGCGTCATCATACCAGTACACCTCCACCGCATCCGCCGTCACCTCCGCGGGAAAATCATACTGCACCCACTCCGCATTCCCTAACCGTCCCTCCGCCCACCACGTGTGCCGCGCCACACTCGTGTCAGCCGACTTCGTCAGCCCGCCCTCCCCACGCTCCGGCGGCAACTGCCGGAACCGATGGCTCCTCACATACCCCTGCAGCACTTCACAGTAATCCTTCCGACTCACCACATCCTGACGGTAATCATGCAGCAGATTCGCCATCGCCGTCAATGTCTGCGACGTCGCAAACGGCCAGCTCGGCCCGTTCCACTGGCACTCGTGTCCCTCGTATGCCACCCGGAACCCCGGATGCCGCTGCTCCGCCGTCGTCGGCCCGAACGGTGCCCGGAATCCCTCCGGATCCATCAGCTGCCGCCACGCCCCCGATTTGTCAGGCCCCGGCAGATGAAAACACCACGGCACATAACCATGCAGCTCCCTTACCCCCGCCAGCTCCCCGCCCCCTCGCGGCCGCACCTTGAAAAACTCCGCCTCCGCATCCCACAACCGCTTCTCCACCAGTTCCCGCAGCGCCGCCGCCTTCCCTCGCCATTCCTCCGCTTCCTCACGCTTCCCCGCCCGGTCCAGCACCGCCGCAATCGCCACCGCATCCCCATACTGATAACTGTTCAAGGTCGCCCGACACCCGCTCCCGCCCACCGACACCTCCATCCCGTCATTCCCGTCATTCTGCCAGTACAACCCGCTCTCATCCCGATGATCCCCAGCCCACGCCTCCCAGTTCGCCTTCAACTCCGGCAGCAGATCCCTCACCACCGCGTCATCCCCAATCACCCGCGCCCGCGCCTCCATCGCATCCGCCGCCCAGAAACTGTACTTCCGCGGCTCTCCACCCTTCCGAAACCAGAACACCGCATAGTCATCCAGCACCCGCCGGTCATGCAGCCACCGTCCCTCACGGAAATGATGCCCCGCCGGACAGTTGATCGAATTATGCTTCCCCGCCCACGGCACCGCCGGCAGAAATTCGGTCACAATCCACCCATCCACGGTCTCCTTCAGGTGCTTCCGGAAGGTCCACCACCGGAACCAGTACACTTCCTCCAGTTTCTTGTCAGGACACTCGAACCTCGGCACATTCGCCGCCATCCACTCCCACGCCGCCGCATTCGATATCGCATTCACCACCGTCTCCCGATCCCCCGCCGCAAACCCATCCGCATAAGCCCGGAACCGCCCAGCCCCTAGCACGCCTTCCGCCGCCCCTGACCTCACCAACGCCCCCACCAACGCCAGCGCCGCCAGCAACCCAACTCGCATCGTCTCGGATTTCATCCCTCCCCATCACCCCCATCCCCCCACTGCGCCACCATCTCCCCTCCCGCGGCCCCGTAATCACCAACCATCACCGCCGCCCGCGCTTCCGACCCAGCACCGCCGTCACCTTCTCCAGCGGCAGGCAATTGATCACATCCGCCCGCGTCAGCCATCCCTTCCTCGCCGCACGAACCCCGAACCACAAATCCTGCAACCCTCCCGTACTGTGCGCATCCGGATTGATCGAACACAACACACCCTTCTCCTTCGCCAATCGCCACCACCGCCAGTCCATGTCCAGCCGCCACGGGCTCGCATTCAACTCAATCATCGTCCCCGTCGCCGCACACGCCTCAATCACCGCTGGCACATCCACCGCATACGCATCCCGCTTCAATAACAATCGTCCCGTCAGGTGCCCCAGCATCGTCACATGCGGATTCTCCACCGCCCGAATAATCCGCTTCGTCATCTCCGCCTCCGCCAGATTGAACACGCTGTGCACGCTCGCCACCACATAATCCAGCTCGCCTAGCAAGTCATCAGCGAAATCCAGGCTCCCGTCCTTCAGAATATCCACCTCGCTCCCCGCAAACAGCCGGAAACTCCCGTCCCACTCCCGGTTCATCGCCGCAATCTCCGCAATCTGCGCCCGCAACCGCACCTCATCCAGTCCGTTCGCCTGAAACGACGACTTGCTGTGATCCGCAATCCCCAGATACTGCAATCCTAACTCCATCGCCGCCTCCGCCATCGCCGCCAGCGTATCCACCCCGTCACTCGCCGTCGTGTGATTGTGAAACGTCCCCCGCAGGTTCTCCACCGCCACCAGCTCCGGCAAGGTCCCCGCCTCCGCCGCCTCAATCTCCCCCATCCCCTCCCGAATCTCCGGAGCCATGAAATCCAGTCCCAGCACGCGGTGCACATCTCTCTCCTCATGCACGTCCTCCGGCACCGGCGTGCCCTTCTCCCCGTGCGGCGACAGCACATACTCGTTCAGGGTCCATCCCATCTTCAATGCCCGCGACCTCAGCTGAATGTTATGCTCTTTGCTCCCCGTGAAATACACCAGCGCATAAGGAAACTCCGCGTTCGTCACCACCCGCAGATCACACTGCAACCCATTCGCCAGCCGGATGCTGCTCTTCGTCTCCCCGCGCACAATCACCTGCGTCACAAACGGCGCCGTCACAAACGCCTCCATCAGCGCCCCAGGCTTCCGACTCGCCGCCAGAAAATCCAAGTCATGCACCGTCTCCTTCCCGCGCCGGAACGACCCCGCCACCTCCACCCGCGAGGTCTCCTCCAGCCCCCGCAGAAACTCCAGCACTTCCTCCACCGCCTCCGCCGCCGCATCCGCCCGGAAAATCCCCGCATGCGCCTCATTAAACGCCATCCCCTCCAGTATCTTCGCCACCGTCTTTTCACCAAACCCGCTCAGCGCCGCCGCCGTCCCATCCTCACAAACCCGCTTCAGATCCGTCAGGCTCTTCACCCCCAGCTCCCGATGCAGCGCCGCGATCTTCTTCGGCCCCAGCCCCGACACCTCGAACAACTCAAACAGGGTGTCCGGAAACTCCGCCCGCAGCTTCTCGTAAAACCCTAGCTGCCCAGTCGTCGCCAGCTCATGCAGCTTGTCCCGCAGCGCCTCCCCAATCCCCTTGATCCCCTCCAGCTGCCCCTCCCGCGCCAGCCCCACAATGTCCCCGGCATGCGCCATCACCACCTCCGCCCCCGTCCGGTACGCCCGAATCTTGAACGGATTCTCCCCCTTCAGCTCCAGCAGCTGCGCGATCTTCTCCAGTACTTCAGCCAGTGTCTCACGTGTCATAATGCCTCCCTTCAGATCATCCGAATCAATCGCCGTCTCAACAGATCCAGCGCCGCCTGCGACGCCAGCCGCTTGAAGGTCTCCCGCTCCACCCGGAACAGATGCTGCACCACCACCGGTTCCCCTCCACCCTTCGACGCCAGCGCCACAAACACCGTCCCCACCGGCTTCGCCTCCGTCCCCCCACCCGGCCCCGCAATCCCCGTCAGCGCCAGCGCCTGCTCCGCCCCCCCCCCCGCCAGACACCCAGCCGCCATCGCCGCCGCCGTCTCCCGACTCACCGCTCCATATGCCGCTATCAATTCCTCCGGCACTCCTAGCACCTCACTCTTCGCACGGTTCGCATACGTCACAAAGGTCCGGTCCACCACCGCCGACGCCCCCGGCACATTCGTCAATCGATGCGCCACCAATCCCCCCGTGCACGACTCCGCCACCGACACCCACACCCCCAGCTTCGCCATCAGCTTCACCACCACTTCCTCCAGTTCCTCGTCCTTCGACGAGAAAAACTGCGCCGGAAAGGTCCCCGCCATCAGGGTCTCCGCCGCCGCCAGTTGCTCCGGCGTCCCGAACACCCTCACAATCACCTCCCCAGCCCGCGCACAATAACCAATCTCCGGAATCCCCATCCCCGTCAGGGTCTCCTCCACCGCTTCCGCCACCTGCGTCTCCCCTAACCCCGCCAGATGAAAATTCCGCATCCCCAGCGCCGGCCCCACCATCGCCGCCAGTCTCGGCAGCACCTGATCCCGCACCATCGGCTTCAACTCCCGCGGCGGCCCCGGCAGCAGAAATAAATGCGGCGACTTCATCTCCGTCCCCGGCACCGCCATCGGCGGCACATACAGCCCCGGTGCCGTCCCCGCCGGATTCGCCAGCACTTCCGCCCCCCGCGGCACCATCGCCTGCCGCCTCGCCGCCTCACTCAATGGCCGCCCCCGCTCCGCCATGTACGCCGTAATCCACGCCTTCACCCCCGCATCCTCTTCCAGCGGCAACCCTAACCACTCGGCCGTCACCTCCCGCGTGATGTCGTCACTCGTCGGCCCCAGCCCCCCCGTCACCAGCACCACATCCGCCCGACCCGCCGTCTCCCGCAACGCCTCCCGGATCACATCCCCGTCCGGAATGCACACCTGCCTCCCGATCCGCAGCCCCAATGGCAGCAGTTCCTGCCCGAGCCACGACAAGTGCGTGTTCACCGTGCTCCCCAGCAGCAGCTCCGTTCCCGTATTGATCAGTTCCAGTCGCATGAAAATTCGTCAGGGTTGCTCACACCGCCGCCATCCGCCGCTTCTGCTCTTCCGGGGTCCGGAAACACACCGCCACCAAAAACGTCACCACCGTCCCGAACAGAATCCGCCACGGAAACTCCACCACCGGCAGCCACGCCGGCCTCAGATCCGGACACCCAGCCCACACCAGCCTCACCAACCCCGTATGCAGATCGCTCAGCACCGCCACCACCACAAACCCCGCCGCCATCGCCATCAGATTCCCCCGCTCGTTCCCCCGCGTCTTCGTGAACAATCCCACCATGAAAATCCCCAGCAGCGACCCGTACGTATAACCAAAACTCCCCAGAATGATCGGAATAATCCTCAGCCCAGGATTGTGCGCCTTCACATACGCCGTCCCCAACCCAATCCCGATCAGCACCAGCGCAAACGCCACCGTCGCCTTCCGGATCACCGTCACCCGCGCCCCCTCATCCTCCGACGTCCCGAACCACCGGAAATGAAAATCCCGGCAGTAGCTCGTCGCCAGCGAATTCAACGCCGTCCCCAGCGACCCCATCGTCGTCGCCAGCACCCCAGCCACCACCAATCCCCGCAACCCGCCAGGCATCACCGTCAGCACAAAATGCGGAAAAATCTGGCTGCTCTCCGGCTCACCCTTCGCATTCCGCGGCAGCAGCGGATCCGTCACCACATTCTGATAGTAAACCGACAGCAGTATCCCGATCGCCAGCACCGCAAAAACCACCGGAAAATCCGCCAGTCCCGACAGAATCGTCGCCCGCGCACTCTCCCGCTTGTTCTTCGCCGTCAGCATCCGCTGCACCATGTCCTGATCCGTCCCGTGCGTCGCCATCGTCGTGAACATGCTCCCGAACAACGCCGCCCAGATCGTGTACTCACTCTCCAGCACACTCCGGCATCGCTCCCAGAACGTGAACTCAGGCACCGCCGCACCCGCCTCCTTCGCCACCGCCATCGCCTTCTCCACACTGTCCCCATTCACCCTCAGAAACTGCAGATCCCCAGGCTGCGTCAGAAACGCCTTCGCCCCTTCCCAGCCACCCGGAATGTGCCCCAGCAGATACCATAGCGAAAATCCCAGCGCCCCGAACAACACCCCGATCTGAATCACATCCGTCCAGATCACCGCCTTGATCCCCCCAATCGCCGTGTACATCGCCGTCAGCAGACTCACCACCACCAGGGCCGCACCCGACAGCCAGAACTGATCCCACGCCCCTAACCTCTCCCCCGGATTCGCCAGATTCCACATGATCACAATCAGCACCGTCGGCACCCACAAGCGCGACCCACTCGCCAGCGCCCGCGTCAGCAGAAACACCGCACTCGCCACCCGCCTCGTCCGCGGCCCGAACCTCGTCTCCAGAAACTCGTAAATGCTCACCACATTGTGCCGGTAAAACGCCGGGATAAACACCCCGCTCACCACAAACCGCGCAAAAATATACCCCACCAGCAACTGCGCATACGTGAAATTCCTCAGGTGAAACCCCTCACCAGGAGTCCCGAAAAACGTCCCCGCACTGATCTCCGACGCCAGAATCGACGCCAGCACCGCCCACCACGGAATCGACCGCCCACCCAGCGTGAACTCACTCACATCCCCACTCTTCCGGCTGAAATACACCCCAATCCCGAGAATCGCCGCAAAGTACGCCCCGATAACAAGTAAGTCAGCTGTCAGTTTCCAGTTCATGCGTGCAGTAAGATAAAAAAAGCGCCCCGCGTGCCATATCGGCCACGGGGCGCTCAGGAAAGCGCAATGTACAACCCTCAGCGCTTCTTCGGCGGCAGCTTCAACGACTGCCCAGGCTTGATGAAATCACTCCGCAACCCGTTGTACGACTTGATCGTCGCCACCGAATACCCAGTCCTCCGCGAAATCGCCGACAAGGTATCCCCACTCCGCACCGTCACATACGTCGGCTTCGCCACAGGCTTCGGCTTCGGCTTCACCACCACCTTCGGCTTGGGCTTCGGCTTCGGCTTGCTCGTCACCACAGGCTTCGGCTTCGGCTTGCTCACCACCGCCCCACTCCCCGACCCCGCCGTGCTCGTCACCTTCGGCTTCGGCTTCTCCACCTCCGCCACCGGCGCAGGATCACTGTAAATATTCTCATTGCTCGCCACATCCGCCGTCCTCCCACCCGACGCCCAGTCCTCCCGGTAATTCCCCTTCTCATCAAACGGATACTCCGACGACGACAACCCAGTGTCCGGCGACGTGTAATCAATCACGTCATCCCCCTTCTTGGTCGTCTTACATGCCCCCAGCGCCAGACACAGGGCCGCACCGGCAAAAGCCACGGTCATTCGAAGCGGAGTCGGAATCATTCAGATACCTTAAATAATCCCCGCCACCTGTCCAGCAAAATACCCACCCCCCCACAACAAGCCCCCCTCCCAACACGCCCTTCTCCCAACACGCCCCGGGATCGCGAGGCTCTGTACTCGCGCTCTCCCAACAAGCCCTTCTCCGAACCAGCCCATCTCAAATCTCAAATCTCAAATCCCCCCCGCCCGCCGCAGGCTCTGGACTGCTGTGAGCCATCACAGCTCTCTCTGCGTGCGGAGCACGCCTGCCAGCCCCCTCCCCACACGCCCCTGGGAGCGCTGAGCCCCAGCTCGGCGTTCTCCGTACAAGCACCGGGCACGCGAGGCTCTGTACTCGCGCTCTCCCAACAAGCCCCCCTCCGAACCCGCCCCCTTTTACTATTTACTATTTACTATTTACTATTTCCAATTTCCTCCGCCGCATCCTCCGGTGAACCTCCTCCGCCATCCAATGGGCAAGAGACGATCGGTACCGGTTCACGCGGTTTCACCTTCTTCCCTGTCGTCCAGGATTCTTGTCGCCGATGACACTCGTGCAGAGGTTGGCGCGAATTGGCAGCAAGGACGGCGGCTAACGCGGTGATGGCATCGGCACAGGACAGCACATCGTGCCAGACCAGCAGGTCCAGCACCCATAGCAATCCGCGCACTTCAAGACCCCTTCGCTCCGCCCCCAGACGCAGGGTGCCATCACTGGTGAGCAGAAAGGCGCCATCCAGAGCCTCCGCCAAATGCACCGCGCTCGCATCAGGGATGCTCACCTTCAGTTCTCGGCTCAGTGTCGCCAGGGTTGCGAGCTGCTCCACCTCACCGTTGCCATCACCGCCACCTTCAGCAGCCCAGCGCTGACAAATCCTTCCACCACAGGCCTTTGCTGCGGCTGCACAATCTCTGCCAGCACGAGGTCCGGGACGTGCGTCTCGATTCCCAGCTTGAACCAGGATCCCAGCACACCTGCCTCAAGCAGATCGATCAACACGCTGGCATCTTTAACGGCGATCTTCACGCAGAGGCTCAGGAGAAAGTTTGCTTCAATTCACTGCGCAGGGCCTCAAGGCTGCACTTCAGCATCGCCGCACCCCGTGACTCGCTGATCTTCTGCTCGCTCACGCCGCGCAGCACCAGTTGATGAAACCGATTGTTCGGCTTCCCCGCCCCCACAAGGTCGTCACCGGGCTCTCCGTTACTGCGCCAGCCTTCCTTGCTGACGTGCAGCCAGAAGGCGTCCGCAGCCTCCTTCGAGATCAGATCCAACTGCCGCGCACGATAGACGATCGCCATGATCGAAGCTCCGAAAAAGGCCTTCATCTGAATCAGTTCACCAAGGCTGATGGCCTTTCGCCTCGCACCCCAGAAACTCCTGAACTGCTCCTCTGGCAGCAGCAACTCACTGGCAAATCGGTTCACCAGCTTCTCCTCCTCGGCTTCCTCCAGCTCCGGAAGGTGCAGCACCGCATGGGCCAGCTCATGCACCTCCGTCATGCGCTTCCTTGGAATCACCCGGTTCAGCCACGAGGCCACCACCACCACCGGTTGCCCATTCACCGTGCAATACAGCCCATCAAAAGCCTCATTGCCAGTCTCGATCTCATAAACCTTGATGCCCTTCAGTTCCATCAGCTCCTGCAGATTCGGCAGCGGATCATCCCCAAGATTCCAGGCTTTCCGCAGTTGCTTCGCCCGGGCAGAAACCTCCGCCTCAGTCTTCGCCGGAGACGATGGCAGCGGATTATGAAACGGAAGATGCTCCCCAGTGACCTCTTCGATCTCACGATACCGCTCGAAGTAATCAAGGGAACGCTCCAGCAGGCTGTTCCGCTCCCGCACCCCCAGCCTGGACACCCGACGGCGGAAACTCGGCTCACAGGTCCACGCCGCACCAAACTCCCGGAAGAAATAATCCACCGGCTGCTTCAGCGCACGACTCAGATGAATCAGCGCCTGGCTGCCCGGTGCCATCGCTCCAGTCTCATACTTGTTCAGCGCCCCGTGCGAAAGCGCCCCACCCATCTCTTCCGCCAGCGCACGCAGCGACAGACCCTGCATCTCCCGCGCCTGCCGAATCCGCCGCCCAATCGTCATCGCTATGTTCTCGCTCATGGTTTACAAAACCATCACCACCCCATCTTGTCCACTATGGTTTACAGGCCCGAGCCTCGCCAGAAATACCCCCCCAATCACCGCCACCAATACCAGAGCCCTTCGCCGCTCCTTCAACCGCCAGATCGCGCGCCCGTCACCCGCCCCCAAGCGTCCAACATCCGCCAGCTCCACCACCATGCGCGCGGGACGATCCCGCCACGCTCCGCGAGCCAGGAGACGGAAATCCACGGCCAAGCCCGTAGTAATGGCGTCCCGCCCTAATCCTCACCGGGGCCGCGCCTGTGAGGGCAAGGAAATCAGCTGGGCAACGTACGCTGAGCGGAACGCACAATGCTCACCACGAGCCCTGTCCTCATATCCCCAATCATCGTTCCTGCCCCCCCTGCGTCGACGAGCGCTAGCGAGTTAGCAGGGCCGCGCCTGGAAGCGGAAATTTTCCCTCATTTCCCCTCCGCTCGTGTCGTGGGTTCACTTCAACGGGGCCGCGCCTGTGAGGGCGCGGAAATCCTTGAGAAACTCGAACACCCAGTCCGCCAGCACAGCGCTTCAACGGGGCCGCGCCTGTGAGGGCGCGGAAATATGCGCGGGCAAATCTGGCACCGAGAGGAGGGCGCGTGCTTCAACGGGGCCGCGCCTGTGAGGGCGCGGAAATCGACCTTACCACCCGGCACAGGGAGAACATCCGGATGCTTCAACGGGGCCGCGCCTGTGAGGGCGCGGAAATCTTCCGCGGAGTCATGGCGTCCGGATCAATGCCGCTGCTTCAACGGGGCCGCGCCTGTGAGGGCGCGGAAATCTGGCGGTGGCGAAGAATGCGTCGGCGTACCCGATGCTTCAACGGGGCCGCCCCTGTGAGGGCGCGGAATTGATCACGTTGTCGATTCGTGCGGGCTGGTTGACATGCTTCAACGGGGCCGCGCCTGTGAGGGCGCGGAAATATTTGTTATCCCAGCGGTCGCGAATGACGGGGATGTCGCTTCAACGGGGCCCCGCCTGTGAGGGCGCGGAAATGGCGCGGCACCCTCGCCGCCAAGATCGTCGGCATGCTGCTTCAACGGGGCCGCGCCTGTGAGGGCGCGGAAATGGGCGCGACGAAGGAGAACATGACACTGGATCGCAAGCTTCAACGGGGCCGCGCCTGTGAGGGCGCGGAAATACGTGCAGCGGATCGGAGACGCCGGGAGCCGATTGGCCGCTTCAACGGGGCCGCGCCTGTGAGGGCGCGGAAATCCGCACTGGAGGTGCTGATTGACCGAATGATGGTGGCGCTTCAACGGGGCCGCGCCTGTGAGGGCGCGGAAATGCAGGCCGTGACGTGACCGGCCAACGACTGGGCGACACGCTTCAACGGGGCCGCGCCTGTGAGGGCGCGGAAATGTTCCGCCGCGTCTCAGATTCGGTCAGCGTGTTCGTGGCTTCAACGGGGCCGCGCCTGTCAACGCGCGGAAAACTTTCCGCCCATGCTCTCCGTCCATTCGTCTAGGTCGCTTCAACGGGGCCGCGCCTGTGTGGGCGCGGAAATAGTGCGGTTCGCGGTTCACTAAGCACGAGGAAGTTGCGCGAGTCCACTCGAGCGGGGTCGCCGCAGCCTGCACCGCCGGACCCCTCGCACGAACCCGCAGGGAGACTTCTGATTGGGGGAATGAAAAAGAACTGAGTCGCACCAGTTATTCCGCCGGTGCGGTCGCCATCAGGCGATGAAACAGGGGGCGTCGATTTTCGTGTAGCTCTGCCCCAGAGCACTGATCCTGCGTTCACCGCGCTGAGACGCGGGCCCAAGCTCAAAGAAGAGGACCTGATCCTCCGACTCATTCATGACTTCCTTGAGACGGCCTTCCATATGCAGCTTGTCGGTCGCCGTCAGATCGCATTCAAAGACCGAGTACTGCAGGTGCATCCCGAAGTCCTTGCAGATGCGGAAGACCCGCCGCAGCCACTTGTCGCAGCGGATGTCGTAGGTCACGATGAAGGTCAGGCGCACGCGGGTGAATTTGACGCGATCAACTCGTCATGAATGGGACATAATCGCGGATCTCGCCAGTGATGAATTTCGCCAGCACCCGCACTCGGAATTCAACTGCCCTGCCCCTCCACTCTCAAAAGCAGGCATCCGCTCTCCATCGCCAGGCGCATCAGTCATCCGAATCCAAATCTCATTCCCGAACCGGCACGAACAACCCAAGGCCGAAATGGGAGCCGTAACCAAAGGCTAGTGGCCCCTGGATCTCTTGCTCGAACTCAAGGGTGAAACCAGCGGCGGCTTGATGCCCGTGGCGGCCTTCTCCTCTAAATCGCTCGGTCTGGAATTGGAGGACGCGGACATCGCGCTCCGGGCGCACGGTGATTGTGGACATCGGTGGACTGATCTTCGGAATGTCAGGCCGAACTTGCTGCATAAGACGACGCAGGTCTTGCGCCGGGCTACCAATGGGCCACCCGTCCGCATCAAGCTTCGGGCGTCCGTCAGCGTAATGCTTTGCGTGGCGGGTGCTCACGAAGGGAGTCAGCGACGTCCATCGCTTCGATCGCTGGAAGATGGGTGTGTCAAAGGTGTCCACGTCACCAAAGCCAAGGAGAATGAGATTGATGTCGTGATCTCCCCTTCCCCAGAGACGGCTGTGCTGCATGTCTTCAATCACCCGCCTCGCCTCCGCATCGTAGCCCCCCGGAGCGTAAAGCGTGATGTACCCGATCGTGTCGCGCGTCTCGCCGAGCTCGCAGAAGATGTGCGTGTGCTGGTGGTCTGTCAGCGGTTGGCCGTCGGATCCCTTGCCCGTGAAAATGCCCGGATTCACCAACGGCCGCCGGTCTGCATAGCTGACGATCGTTTTGTGCAGCCTGTCAGCCACCGAGACGGCCTGCGTGATCCGCGGAAGCACGCTGCTGGCAATGGCAAAGTGTGCCACCGTAACCCGCTTCGTATCGCGGCGCTTCGGACGAATCGTCTCAGGCTCAAAAGCCGCAATCTTCCGCGTGTAGTCCACCCATCGAGACCCGGGCGGGATGAGCCAGCCCTGCGCCTGCAGAACGCCAGTCTCCGCATGCATGGCCTCAAAAACACTGGCGGGCAGGCCGGGACCCGCGCTCTTCGCCTTCTTGGCTTTAGTCTTGGGTTCTTCCTTGGGCTGGTTTGTCCCGCACCAGATACCATACTCCTCCGGCGTGCTGGCACAGAGCACACGGACAAGTTCATCTCCCTCGCCCATCTCATCCTCCGTGGCCAACGGAACGGAATTGGGGCTGAAGGGAGCGCCTTCCGAAAGCAGGGTTGCCTCCACAATACTCTCCGCACGCCCCAGATACCCGAGCCGCTCGCAAAGCATGCCCAGCGCATCACGCTGCGGCCCCGTTAGTTCCACATCCCACGCGATGCCCAGCGGCTGGTCGGACTGAATGAAGGTGTCGAAAACCTTCGGCTTATCCGTGCCTCTGCCGGGCATGTAGTGACGCGTGTGTGACTGCGCGGCCGGTGGCAGACAAAAGGAGGGCAGCACCCCTGCCAGCGCATCCGTCAGCGAACGCATCACGCTTTCCTCAATCTCGTCGCGCGCCTTGAGGTACCACGTGGCGACAAGCGCCCGCTGGATGCGCCACGGCGAAGGCGGCCACTCGGTGGCTCCTTCATTCACATGGCGGCCCCACGGCGTGGCATGGAGCCGCCCGCCCGCCGGGAACTGCAGTTGAATGACGGTCATAGCGCTTAGGCTTCAAAGGTGACAGTCGTCTTGGCCGGCGCGGCAAACTGACCCGACGCAGCGCCGATCAGGCCCGGCAGAGCGGCTTCAATCTCGGCCAACGTTGGCAGCGTGAAGCCCTCAGGACGCTTGATCCTCAATTCGCCCGCCACTTCTAAATCGCAGGCGGTACGCAGACGAAGGCCTTCATGGAGAAATCGCTGAACCTTGAACAGCGAGATCGCGATGAGCAGATGCTCAACAGCCGCGCCGAGGCCAAAACCGCGGATGAGCGCCAGATCGAGCACGAAGTAAGCAGTGATGTTTCCCGTGAACTCTTCCCGAGGGAAAGGCACGTTGCCGAAGCCCTTTGCCGCTTCGCCGCTGGGATTAAGTGCGTCGTTCTTGACCCCGCCGCTGGAGGCCGTGTTCACCTGCGAGGCTTCAATAAAGGCAGTTAGCGCACGCGGCAGGCGCATGCGGCCACCCGCCACCTCTGACTTGGCGATGAAGACGCCGTGGATCAGCGCATTGATGTCATACTTGACCAAGGTCTTGGACAGCAGCTTCAAGTCCGCGACTGCCAGTTCACCAATCGCCAGTTCGGTCTTTAGTGTGTTGAGGAAGCTTTTGTCCTTTCCCTCGAGAATGTAAGGCGAGTTGATTCGATGCGCTTCAAGGACGGAGTTCGTAATGGCTTTGCCCTCCTTGTTCTTCACCACCACACAGGGCAGGCCGCTGAGTGCAGACACCCAGTCATCCGCCACGGCGTCCCAGCAGACCTTTTCAAGGCGGTTCGCCATACTCTGTGCCGACTCCACGAGCAACATGGCCGCACCATCCGCGGCTTTGTACTGAGCCGCACCGAGGTCAGGAAACCCGGTGGGCTGAAATCGTGTGCCGGCAATCGGCTGGAGCGTGGCTTCAATGAGGAGTCGCGGGGCGTTCTTAAGTGCGTCGAAGTTCATGTGATGCAGTTGGGTTGAGTTGGTTAGATGATGAGAATCAGGCGCTGGCTGTTTCGGCCTCTTTTTCAGGTCGGGTGGTTTGCTTGCAGATGTCCTCCAGCGTGTGGTTGGAGATGGGAAAGAGCATTGCGGCGGCCGTGCGGATGGCCTGTGCCCCCTGCACAGGAAGCTGCCGGACGAGCGGGCGGTAGCCGCTGGCGCGCAGACGGCGCAAAGCAAGTCCCGCCGCTTCAGTCCCGTTTCCATTCGCGGCATGGCGATGGATCGCTGGCACCGCAGGGACAGGCCGGATAGAGGCCGGAAGCTCCCTCTGTACCGGCGGGAAACAAAGCTTCAGGATCGCATAAAGCGTAGGCGGAACCACCCGCTCGGGCTGATAAGATGGCAGTCCGCCTTTCTCACCCCAATTGATGAGGCTCATGCTCCAAAGCAGGTCGGAGAGCAACGCGTCATCAGTCTCACCCTCGATGAATGCCTTGATGTCAGCCAGACTCGCCCAGACCTCGGAACGTGAGTGCGGTGGATCCTCCGTAAGGATGAGGCGCCGGGCCATAATGTCATTCAGCACATCCGGAAGCGGTGCCGCGCTCCATTGGACATTATTGCTGGGGTTCTCCGCCCAGCGGCAGATCGTGGAGTTCTCCTTCCTGAAGGTCTCGACCTGTTCCAAATGGCACCGCAGGGTGAGCCACTCCTTGCCGAACTTCCCACGGATGGAGGCGAGCGAAGCCGCGAGCCGGAACTCAGGCCGATGCCAGCCGTGTTCGAGCCACTCCTTCCGCAATCCTTGCAGCGGCATCAGGTAAGTCTTGGGATCAGTCGCCCACTTCAGACTGCGCGCCGCAGCAGCCTGACACTGGCCAAGCGCCACGAAAACCGCCAGCACCCGATCCTTCGTATGGCTGACGCAAAGGTCCATGATCCGAGCCTCCAGCACACTGAGCGCCCGCCGGACTGAAGCCGGGGCACCGTCCTTCGTTGCAGCGCGCCGGTAGCGATCGAGCCACACATCCACATCACTCAGCAGATCCACGCCCGCGTTCTTCCGCGTCGTGATCCGGGTCAACGGAGTGGCGAAGTAAGACAACCCGTTGCGG
Organism: Verrucomicrobiaceae bacterium; assembly: GCA_027483175.1. GTDB lineage: Bacteria > Verrucomicrobiota > Verrucomicrobiia > Verrucomicrobiales > V1-33 > V1-33. Next base: position 42,468 of record JAIXVE010000180.1, read on the forward strand.
ACCTGAAAGCCATATCGCTGAAACTCATCAAGGCCGCGTTCCACCCCCATACCGACGACGGCCCGAGCGAAGTCCACCCCATTTCTTGCGGCACGTCCACCGACCTGGGCGCGGCCCTCGGAAAAGACCGCTCGGAGTTCGGAAAGATTCACCGCCCGTTGGGTCCAGACGGGCAGCCACATCTCCGCACGAGAGGCAGACTCATCCGCACTGGTGGAACTTGCATAACCGACGCCCGCCTGCCGCACACAGAATGGATAGGCCAGAGCGCCGGTGTCGCCGCTTTCAAGCCGCTTCACGCTGGCAGCGGCGAACAGCAACGCACCCTCAATCATAAGGATAAAGTCCCAGGGGTTGACGAAGGAAGCAGAGTCGAAACCGGACGTGGCGTTGACCCCACCTGCGGTGCCTGGAAGGAATTGACCAATGGGCGCTTTTGTCGGCGGGATCGAGACACCCTCGGCGAAGAGGGAAACGGCGAGCCTCTGCGCCGAGTTTGCCATGGGATCACCAGTGCCGGCATCAATGACCTCGGTGAGGCGCTGCATGAAGTTGTTCGTGAACTCAAGGCGTCCGTCATTACCGCCGGTGCCGAGCAGTGGCGGATACTTTGCGCCGTCATCGGTCAGGACGTAGGCAGCATCAAGCCACTCAAGAGCAGACTCAGGGAGCACGTTTCGGCACACCAGAAGTAGTTCCGCCTTTTGCTCGGGAGAGGGCTTCTCGCCGACGCTCATGCTGCGTAGCGCAGACTGAGCGGCGCAGATAGCGGCAGCGTAGGGCTGCAACCGGACGCTTCCCGACTTGCTCACAGCTTCGAGTGCCTTCGAATTGTCCTTCGGGTGGAACCCACTCCCCCCATTCCAAGGAGCCATGACCGCAGTAGGCCGATACTCCTCCAAAAAGAACCGCTCCAATGCCTCGCGGTCCATACTCGAATCCAGAACAAAACGATCCCGGTGCCAGCGCCCGGTTGCCTTCGGGTCCTTTTGCTCGCTGACGAGACGCAGGATGCCGAGGGCCTTCAGATAATGCGCTAATGGAACGGGGGCGCAGCCGGAAAGGGTGAGTGTAGGCATGGTGGAACTATGGAGCTGTGGTTCTGCCCCTCGACGCCGGAATGTGATAGCCGAAAAACGAAAGCTTCGTTCGCAGAACCTCATCGAGCCGGGGCTTGTCCGCGGGGTGAATGGAGATCAGTCGCTTGCCTTCGTGCTGATAGAGCTGCTGCTTCTTCAGCATGCCAATCTTGTAATCGGCGGTGTCCATGCCCCAGTACTCGACATAGACGTCCAGCTCCGGCAGGTAGAAGTCGGGCCGGATCGCATGCCCGCTCAGGATGCGGAAACGCTCGTCGTACCGGTAGGCGATGCCATGCATGCTGAACCAATCCGCAATGAGCCGCTCGCCATCCGACTGCACCAGCGCCCCTGCTTTGGCGATGATCGTCTTGTTCAGCTCCACCTTCGTGTCAAAGTTCCGGCGCTCGAGGAAGACCTCGTCAAAGCAGGCATCACAGAAGGTGCGCTGGAAGGCCTGCTGGCTTCGGCCGTGCTCTTCCGGACTGACCTCGCGTCCGCAGCGCGTGCACTTGTGCACGGCGTCTTCCTGCTGGAGGCGGATGGCCTCCCGAATTCCCGTCGCGGCGGAATCCGCCGCCTTTCGCACATAATCCTTCACAGTCCCGTTCGCTGCGAGGTCGTCAAGATCAGGCAGGTAATCACGGGCCTCCGCTCCGTAGCATTTGAGCGCCCTCAGCGCATACTGGCGTGTCTGCGGATGCGGATCTCTCAGCGCCACCGGAGCCAGCGCGGCCACACACAAAGCCGCATCAGCACCAAAGTCCGCCAGCTTCGCCAGCGCCGAAGCTGCCAGCCGCCGAATCCCCGCCGACGGCATGCCCAGCAGTCGGATCAGCTCGGGCACACACGCCGGGTCCCCACTGCGGCCCAGTTCCAGTGCCCTCTGCGTCAGCACATGATGCTGAGAAATGTCCATCTCACTGTTCATGTCGAAGGTTTCGCAGCCGCGTCGACAAGCGCTAGCGAGTTAGCGGCCTCCCCAGCCAGACCCGACGCCTCCGCAGCAGATGCCCGCATGTCCGCCGCAAAAAGCAAGATGTCCATCTCTTTGTTCATGTCGAAGATCTCGCAGCCGCGTCGACAAGCGCTAGCGAGTTAGCGGCTTCACCAGCCAGACCCAGCCCCTCCGCAGCGGAAGCCCGCATGTCAGCCGCGCGGAGCAGCGCCTCCAGAAACGCCAGCGCGAAAGGCCCCTGCTCATCCCGCACCGCAATCATCCGCGCCAGCCACGAAGGATTGCCCTCCTCATCAACGCCCATCTTCATCAGGCCGAGGTTCAGCGGAGTCTCGGCATCCGTGTAACCAGGAACGGCGGGCAGCACCTCTCCATCAAGGATCCCACGGGCAAAAAGACGATCAGGGTTCGCTCGATCACCGGTCTCCTCAGGTAACGAACGAATCGAAAGCCGCACCTTCCCATGATGCGCCGCGATCAGATAGGCGATAAGATCCGCCTGCGGCTCTCCGTCATGCTTCGCCAGCCAGACCAGTGCACTGGCCAGTTCGTGCCGGAAATGGCGGCGATGCGCAGGCATCGAACCGCCGCGTTTTCCAGATTTCGCCAGTATCCCCGCTGGTGCCTCCGCCCCAGCGACCGCCCGAAGCATCTCCTGAAAATCTCCAAGCGCCTTCCCAACATCATGCCATTGAGCGGCACTACGCATCGCCGTGGTCTCGCTCTCCCCGAGGTCGATTCCGCCAAGCACTCGTCGGATTGCAGCCAGAACATCTGCCGTGTGATCATCCAGCGTCTGCGGCCGCCCCGTGTGCGTCAGCGGATCACGGGAAGTCGCGTCCGGAGTCTTCGCCGCAACTGGCGGCAGGGGAACCGTCCATTCCGCCGCCTTGGAAGGCTTCGCATGCACACCCGTCCAACCAAGCTCCGTGGAGTAACCACCAACACGTTGGTCGAGCAGATAAACCGCCCCGGCTCTCGCACGCACAGCGGGTTGCCACCTTTCGTTCAGACCATCCCAAAGCCAGGCCCTCGCCCCGTCCTTCGATTCATTCAGCTTCTTCAAGAAAGCCTGGAAGCGGTGCACCGCTACACGGCAAAGCTCGTCCCGCGCAGGATCTCCTGACGCCTCATCCGGCTCGCCTTCCGATTTGCCCAGGTCGCGCCAGAAGACCTGAACATCGGTGTCATCTCCCTCCCGAATGTAACGCGAAATATCGAGGTCGTGCCCCGCGATGTCCGGCGTCGTGTCGAAAAGGTCCACGAGGTCTTTTCTCCGAATCACAGGCCTGATGACCGCCGGTGGTGCCACTTCGATGCCGCTCAGCGCATGCGGACTCACGCTGCTGCCACTGAGCTTCGTCAGTTCTTCCCGCGCCATTCTGAAATCGGCCAGAGTGTACGGCGCAGCGTCGTCGTCCTTCTCGAACTCAAGGTCAATCCAGTGAACGTCCGCCCCACCACTGTCATTGAATCCCCCATCACGATTGCAGCGGCCAAAACGTTGAACCAGCGAAGCCCACGGGGCCAGCTCCGTGATCAGCACACGCGCGCTGACATCCACACCCGCCTCTACCGCTTGCGTGGCAATCACGATACGGTCCCCGCTACCGTGGATGAGCATGCCCTGCTGCGTCCGACGGTCCGGCCCGCGAAAGCGCGAGTGAACCAGCGCAAGGTTCTCCTTTCTTCCAGCCTTCTGCAACGCCGTGAAGATCGCCTGCGCACGATCCACTCGGTTCACAATGACCAGCGTTAGCTCGTCCTTGATATGCTTCTCCATCACCATCTTCGCGACCTCGGCGGCATAGCGATCCTTCGTCACCTTGGACAGCGTTAGTGTAGCCTGATGCAGTGTTTTCATCGCCTCCAGCCGATGCTGCACCTTCGTTCTGTCATCTTCCCCCAGCTCAAGACGCGGCCATCCACCCCGCGGCAAAGGATGATCCACCGTGGCGAGGCGCGCACTCTCTAGCGTGGCACTCATCCACCACGTAGGACAACAGCCGTGCTGAAGCCACTGCCCGAAATGCCGGAAACCATCAAGCTGGGCACTTGTTTCGACCCCAACCCCCATCAACTGCGTCTCATCCATCACCCAGAGGCAGTCATTATTCAGCAGGCCGAAGTGCATCGGCCAGCGGTACCGCGACATTCCATATCCCCGATTCAACGCACGCGACAGCAGCATGTCCTGAGTACCAATCAGGATCGCATTCTCCTCAGGGTATACATCCCATTCTCCAGAATCCTCCCCACCCATGAGCAGGTGCAGGCCAACCTTCCCGGAATGGGGTTCTACCCCGTTCCAGAGCAACCCGTGGTTCTCCAGCCACCTGCGGCACTCGCTGTAGGTTTGCTCAACCAGCGTCCGCATCGGGAGGCAGTAGACCAGCCTTCTCGGCCATCGCCCCGATCCCTGATCCACTCGGTTCCACAACCACGCGAGCGTCACCGCCGCCGTCTTGCCAAGCCCAGTCGGCACCGAAACCAGCCGGGATTCACAAGCCCCCTCGGCCAGCCGCCTCTGATAGTCATACGGCTCTGGTTTTCCCGTCGCTTGAGTGAAAAAGGCGTCGAAATTCATATCAAATCACAGATGCAGCCGTTCAGCGGGCGAGCGCACAATGGATTCACGAAGGCGAGCAAGGCAACAGATTTGGCGAACAATCCTGCCAGTTAGGGAATCACCCGATCCCCCTCAATTCCGCCGCTTCAACGACACCCTCGTCGTCATCTCCTCAAACACCCCCTGCGTCCCCGCCGCATCACTCTGGAACGACGCCGCGTCCGCTCGCGGAATGCTCAATCGCTCCGCCGTCGCAAACGCATCCTGATTCGCCGCCAGAAACACAAACTCCCACCCCTGCGCCCGCTTCTCCGCAATCAGATCACTCACATGCGCCTGCGTGTACTTCGAACTCGCATTCTCCTCCCCATCCGTCAGGATCGCCACAATCACCTTCGCCGGCCGCGCCTCCACCGCCCGCGCCGCAAACGACGTCGTCATCTTCTTGATCGTCCGCCCGATCGCATCCAGCAGCGCCGTACTGCCCCGCGGCTGATACGTCGCCGCCGTCAGCGCCGGAACACTAGCCAGCGGCTGCGACTTCACCGGCACTTCATACTGGTCATCAAACAGCACCAGCGACAGCCTCGCCTCCCCTTCCTCACGCCGCTGCGCCTCCAGAAACGCATTGAACCCGCCCATCGCATCACCCGCAATCATCTGCATCGATCCGGACCGGTCAAGAATAATCGCAATTTCAGTCATAGTCAGTAGGTTGAGTTGATAATTACGCCCCACAAAACACGATGCATCTAAAAACACAAGCAGCATTATTAGCAATAATCACACCCGACTCCATCACCACCATCGCCCACGCCCCCTCGCGAAAGCAACCCGCGACCCATCCCGCCTCAGGCGTCGACTA